>NZ_RZSW01000697.1:0-2626 GCF_003997375.1 Mesorhizobium sp. M5C.F.Ca.IN.020.29.1.1
GTTCTGCCTGCCTTGCCCCTGATCGCGATTTAACGCTGCAAGTTATCAGCTCCTCCCTTGCCCTCAAGGGCGATCAGGTCGGAACGTCGTCAAGGTTCTCAGCGCGGCGGTAAAAGTCTTGCTTTCGCACAACTATCATGACGGCGCGGAACATCACCGCTTCTTCTTCGAGCACTTCAAGCTCAAGGGCAAAGAGGCAGCCAATGCCTGCATGCAGATCCTGGCCGCGCGGGAACGTATCGCCGCTGAAATGTCCGTCGCCGGGTAGAAATCCCGGTAACACGCTGTACTATCTGAGAAAATACGAAACTCGGGAGGATGCAGGTGCAGACCAAGAAGATCGTCAACGACGGCAACCGCACTGTCGATGAGATGCTGGAAGGCATCCTGGCTGCGCATCCCCGCCATCTCAAAAGCGCGGCGGGCAGCCCACGCTCGATTATCGCCCGCGATGGACCTCGCCAGGGCAAGGTCGGCCTCGTCATCGGCGGTGGCTCCGGCCACGAGCCGACATTCCTCGGCTTCGTCGGCAAGGGGCTGGCCGACGCGGCCGCGATCGGCAATGTCTTCGCCTCGCCGCCGCCCGACCCGATCCTCGAATGCGCCAAGGCGGCCAGCGGCGGCGCCGGCGTGCTGTTCATGTATGGCAATTATGCCGGCGACGTGATGAATTTCGACATGGCCGCCGAGATGGCGGCGATGGATGACATTGAGGCGCGCACCGTGCTGACCACTGACGATGTGGCATCGGCGCCGCGAGACCAGAGACACAGAAGGCGTGGTGTCGCCGGCAATTTCTTCATCTTCAAAGCCGCTGGTGCAGCCTGCGACCGGATGCTGTCATTCGATGAATGCGAGCGCATCGCCAGGAAGGCCAACGATCACACCTTCACCATGGGCGTGGCACTGTCGCCCTGTTCGCTGCCGCAGACCCGCCGGCCGAATTTCGAGATCGGACCGGACGAGATGGAGATCGGCATGGGCATTCATGGCGAGCCGGGCACCGCGCGTGGAAAACTGAAAACGGCCGACGAGATCACTGACGAGATGCTGGACAAGATCCTCGACGAGATGGCGCCGGCGCATGGCGACAAGGTCGCCGTGCTCGTCAATTCGCTCGGCTCGACGCCGCTGATGGAGCTTTACATCATGAACCGGCGCGTGAAGCGTCGGCTGGATGACATCGGCGTGTCAATTCACGCGACATGGGTCGGCAACTACTGCACCTCGCTCGAAATGGCCGGCGCCTCGGTGACGCTGATGCATCTCGACGCCGAATTGCAGACGATGCTCGACCATCCTTGCGACTGCGCCATGTTTCGCGCCGGCTGAAAGTAGCATCCATGACATCCATCGATACGGCCGATCTGAAAAGAATGTTTGATGAAATCGCAGTGGCGATCGAAGCCGACAAGGACAGGCTCTGCCAGCTCGACGGCGTCATCGGCGACGCCGACCATGGCATTGCCATGGGGCTCGGTTTCGGGGCGGTGCGCGATGCACTCGCTTCGCTCGAGCTCGCGGCGACCGAGCCGACAGCTCTCCTCAACACCGCGGCCAAATCGTTCCTCAACGCTGTCGGCGCCTCGTCGGGCCCGCTTTATGCGACCGCCTTCATGCGAGGTGCGGCCGCCGTCAAGGGCAAGGCGACGCTGGCGAGCGCCGACGTCATCGCCCTGTTCCAGGCGATGGCGCAAGGCATCCAGGATCGCGGCAAGGCCAAGATCGGCGAAAAGACAATGGTCGACGCTTGGCTGCCTGCGGCTGAGGCGGCTGCGGTCGCGCATGCCTCCGGCAAGACACTCTCCGAAAGCCTAGCAGCCGGCCTTGAAGCAGCCGAACGGGGCGCCGAGGCGACCAAGGACATGATTGCCGCGAAGGGTCGTTCATCGCGGCTTGGCGAACGATCGCTAGGGCACCTGGACCCCGGCGCCGCGTCGGCCGTCACCGTCATTGGCGCGATGCGGAAAAGCTTGGGTTAGCCCAGCTTCGCCGCGTCGAGCCTGTCGATGGCCTGGACATTGCCAGCCGACGGTCCCTTTTCGTCGAACTCCGATGCGAGCCAGGCGTCGACGATCGACTTGGCCAGTTCCGGGCCGATGACGCGGGCGCCCATGGTGATGATCTGGGCATTGTTGGATTTCGCAGCGCGCTCGGCGGAGTAGGTATCGTGGGTAAGTGCTGCGCGAATGCCGGGCACCTTGTTGGCCGAGATGGAAACGCCGATGCCGGTGCCGCAAAACAGGATGCCGCGATCGTTCTCGCCGTCGAGGATGGTCTGGGCGAGCTTCTGCGACAGGTCGGCATAGTAGCCCGCCTGGCTAAGGTCGCTGACGGTGAGACCGGGTTTGGTGGCGAGATGCGCGGCAATGACGTCGAGCAGCGGCTTGCCCGCGCTGTCGGCTCCAATGGCTATTTTCATTTTATTGTCCTTTCCTGTTCATCGATACTAGATCGCCGCCGAGGCGCGTTGGAGGATGTTGATATAGCCTTCCGCCTGCCAAGCGGAGCGGCCGATGAACAGCCCGTCGATATGCGGCTGGCCGATCAACTCGGCGGCATTTTGCGGATTGACGCTGCCGCCATAGAGCACTGGCGGCACGGCCGGCAGGAATTCGCCGGCGAT
>NZ_RZSW01000698.1:0-2623 GCF_003997375.1 Mesorhizobium sp. M5C.F.Ca.IN.020.29.1.1
AAGTCATGTCCCTGAGGTGGGTTACATCGCGTATTGCAATGTGGAACTCGCGGATGGCGAAAAAGCCGAACCGAGGCAGCGAATATTCGATCTTGCTGAGGCTGAGAAACAATATGGTGATCAAGACGGCCGAGCTGGCCGCCGCCGCAGCAATGGCGCTCCCGTAGGTGAGGGGAACGCGCCAGCCACTCGATCCAAACCGTACCATTCGAGCCACGCCGGAGCTCGACTAGCCGCCGGACTCGAGCGTCTTGATCAGCCAGACCCATCGTGGTTTGCGGATTGGCGTATCGAAGGCAGGATAGTCCTTGAGCGGGTAGATCAGCCGGGTCGGACCCTGCGTGCGTCGGGTCAGCAACTTTCCATCCTGGCGGGTGGCAAGCAGGAGAGGACCTTCCGTCCAATCTTCGCGTGGAACTATCTGCACGTATTCGTCCACCGCCCGCAGAGCAACTGAATCCTCGCCTTCCAATCCAACGAGCTTGAGCACATCGCGGAACAGAACGCCTTCAAACGTAAGCTGCCCCTTTTCATATGGACTTGTGGTGGTGACTCTGTAGAGACCGAGCTTTTCCAGCTGTCGCAGCGTAACTGGAATTGACTTGCCGTTCTTCTGAACATTGAAGGCCACTGTGTCCGGCGGTTCCGGGAAATCAGCAGGCTCCAGCGCCGGCGCCGGCAGAATGCCAATCGCCAAAACTGCCAGCATGACCAGACAGCGCTTAAGCGGTAGAAGTGCTGTGTTGAGCAAGGATGACATGCAGCAATCCTTTTCTTCTCGATAGGCAAGCACCAGCCATTGCCTGACCTTCATTCGGGCAGACTGGTACTGTGGCCACGAATGTTTAATTTTTCCGTTAGCTTTGGTTCAGGCCGCGGGAACAGCGGTGGGATAGTACTCTGACGCTGGTCCTTGAGGCTGGAGAAGGGCGACCGTTTTCAAACCGGCAGCGGACAAGCCAGCGCAGTGGAGCAGCGGTCTAATCGCCGCGGCTTCGATCTTGTCTTCAAGCGCCGGCGGCGGCCGCGAGGCCAATTCTCTCCAATGTCGATGGGTTTTGACCCTAAGGGCTTGAACCGTGCCGGCCCAGCCCCCACGTAATAAACGGAGGCCCCTCCGTTTTAGTGGAACACCTTTATCATATAATCAGGGGAACCGGTATGTCACCTGTTGAAGCCTGCAAGCCGGCGAGAGCGTGATCTCCCCCTCAAGGGGGGAGATTAGCCCCTTATCATCGCCTCGCCATCCCTTGGTGCTCTTGCCGCACCGCGTCAGCAACTGGAGCCAGACGCCCCCATGACAAGCAAAACCCGAATTCCCATCCACCTTCAAATCAACGGACATCGCCATGAGCTGGAGGTCGAGCCGCGCGTCACGCTGCTCGACGCCTTGCGCGACCATCTCGGCCTGACTGGGACCAAGAAGGGCTGCGACCAGGGCCAATGCGGCGCCTGCACCGTGCATGTCGACGGCCAGCGCGTGCTGGCCTGCCTGACGCTCGCTGCCCAGGCCGAGGGAAGGGCTGTCAGCACCATCGAAGGGCTTGCCGAAGGCGACGGCACGCTGCACGCGGTGCAGGCCGCCTTTCTCGAACAGGACGCCTTCCAGTGCGGTTACTGCACGCCGGGCCAGATCATGTCGGCGGTCGCCTGCATCAGCGAAGGCCATGCCGGTTCGGATGACGAGATCCGCGAATATATGTCCGGCAATCTCTGCCGCTGCGGCGCCTATCCGCACATCGTCGCCGCCGTGCGCCAGGCGGCACTGGAGGTTGCGTCATCCATGGAGACCGCGTCATGAGGGATTTTTCGTATCTGCGCGCCAATTCCGTCGATGCGGCACGCCAGGCGGCGGCGCTGCCCGGCGCCATGCTGCTGGCCGGCGGCACCACGCTCGTCGATCTCGCCAAATGCGGCGTCGCCGAACCCGACACCGTGGTCGACATCACTCATCTCAAGGGACTGGATAGGATCACGGTCGACGACCGGGGCGCCATGATCGGCGCGCTGGCAAAGATGAGCAGCGTCGCCGACCATGCCGCCATCAAGAGCCGGTTCCCTACCGTTTCGGAAGCGCTGTGGCTGGCGGCTTCGGCGCAGCTCCGCAACATGGCGACCATCGGCGGCAATCTGATGCAGCGCACTCGCTGTCCGTATTTCCGCGATCCGGCGAATTTTCCCGCCTGTAACAAGCGCACGCCCGGCAGCGGCTGCTCGGCGATCGGCGGGGTCACCCGTGGCCATGCCGTGCTCGGCACCAGCGAGACCTGCATCGCCACCTATCCGGGCGATCTGGCGACGGCGCTGGTCGCCTTCGACGCAACAGTCTACCTCGGCAACCGCCAGGTCGCGGTCGATGACTTTTTTCTGCTGCCGGGCGCCACGCCCGACAGGGAGCATGCGATCGCGCCAGGTGAGGTGATCACCGCGATCAGCATTCCTGCTTCCCCTGCCGCCCAGCGCTCGACCTATCTGAAAATCCGCGACCGGCAATCCTACGAATTCGCTGCCGCAAGTGCCGCCGTCGGCATCGAGTTCGAGGCCGACGGAAGGACGATCAAGGATTTGCGCGTGGCGCTCGGCGGCGTTGCCACCAAGCCATGGCGCGCACGCGCCGTCGAAG
>NZ_RZSW01000699.1:0-2618 GCF_003997375.1 Mesorhizobium sp. M5C.F.Ca.IN.020.29.1.1
GCGTCGGCGTCGGCTTCGCCATCCCGTCGGACCAGGCGCAAAAAGTGGTCGCCAAGCTGATGAAGGGTGGCTCCATTCAATACGGGTATCTCGGCGTCCAGATTCAGCCGGTGACGCCCGATATTGCGAGCGCTGTCGGCCTCGATCAGCCCAGTGGTGCGCTGGTTTCCGCGGTTACTGACGGCTCGCCGGCGGCAAAAGCCGGGATTGAAACCGGCGACGTCGTCACCAGCTTCGCCGGTCAGCAGATAAAGGATCCCAAGGACCTGTCGCGTGCCGTTGCCGACGTCTCGCCCGGCGCCACGGAAACGCTCGATGCCTGGCGCAAAGGAAAGAATCTCGAAATTTCCGTCGACGTCGGGCGCAATGGAGACGATGTGCAGACGGCATCGGTGGGCGGCGGACCAGAGGCACCGTCCGCACAGCCGGGCCTTCGTTCGCCTGCGATCGGCCTCGGTCTGATGGACGTCACCCCGGATGTCCGACAGGCGATGAATCTGGCGCCCAACCAGCGCGGCGCGCTGGTCGAGAGCGTCAATCCCGACAAGGCGGCCTCGGCTTCCGGTATCCAGCCGGCGACATCATCGTCGCCGTCAATCAGGCGACGGTGCGGGACGCCAGGCAGGCAGACCAGGCGATCGCGCAGGCCGGAAAGGCTGGCAAAAAGTCCGTGCTCCTGCTCGTCGAACGCGGCGACGCGCAGATGTTCGTCGCCGTGCCCTTCGCTAATGGCTGAGGCGGCGCATTGCCGCGAGGTCGCGGCCAAGATTCTGGTTGCCCGCCAGAGCATCTTCGAGAAGACTGGTGAAGGCCGACAGACGGCCTGATGCACACGGATGTTTTGATGGTCACCCGCGGCTTCTCTTCAGGACGAAAGCCCCCGACGGATGCGGATGCGCGCATTCCGCCGGGGCAGTATCTCGAGCGAGGGTTCCCGGTGCTGTCGGCCGGGCCGACGCCGCGCGTGCGCACCGAGGACTGGTCGTTCACGCTCAAGCACGGACCGCGGCCGATCAAGAAGTGGAGTTGGACAGAGTTCAACGCGCTGCCGTTGACCAAGATGACCCGCGACATCCATTGCGTGACCGCATGGACCAAGTTCGACACAGCGTGGCAGGGCGTGCTGGTCGACGATATTCTGGCGGATGCCGGCATTGAGCCACTGAGCCCCTTCACTCTGGCGCTGTCCTTCGACGGCTACACCACCAACGTGCCGACGAAGGATCTCACCGCCGGCAAGGCGATGGTGGCGCTGCTTTACGAAGGCAAGCCGATCACGCCGGACCATGGCGGGCCGGCGCGGCTGCTGGTTCCGCATCTCTATTTCTGGAAATCGGCCAAATGGCTGAACGGGCTGCAGTTCACCGAGCGCGACGAGCCCGGGTTCTGGGAGTTGCGCGGCTATCACATCTATGGCGACCCGTGGCGCGAGCAGCGCTATACGGGCGATCCATGAGCGACGGGCCGGCGACGCAGTCGCCCTGGCAGACCGTCACCATCCGACGCATCGAAAAGCGCACGCCGCGCGTCACCAGCTTTTTCCTCGATCCGTCGCGGCCCTTCGCCTATCGTGCCGGGCAGCATGTCGATGTCAGGCTGACGGCGCCGGATGGCTATCAGGCGCGTCGCTCCTACTCGATCGCCTCGGGGCCGGAAGCCGGCGAGATGATCGAACTGGCGATCGAAAGGCTCGATGATGGCGAGGTCTCGCCGTTCTTCCACGATATCGCGGCTGTTGGCGACGAGGTCGAATTGCGCGGACCGCTCGGCGGCCACTTCGTCTGGTACGACGGCGACGGCGGTCCGCTTCTGCTGGTCGGCGGCGGATCCGGCGTGGTTCCGCTGATGGCGATGATCCGCCATCGCGCGGCGCGCAGATCGGCGGTGCCCGTGGCACTGGTGTTTTCCGCACGGGTCTGGGACGAGGTGATCTTTCGCGACGAGTTGATCGGCCTCGACGATCGTCGCGACGGCTTCGATCTGGTGCTGACGCTGACCCGCGAGGCCGCCCGGCGCCCAACGGACTATTCGCGGCGGGTCGATGCCGCCATGATAGAGCAATCGATGGTGCGGCTGCCCGCGCCGCCCAGGTTCGCCTTTGTCTGCGGCTCGAATGCCTTCGTGTCGGCCGCCGCTCAGGCGCTGATCGATGCCGGCGTTCCGGCAGGCCTCATCCGCACCGAGCGTTACGGGGTTTAATGCATGTCGCGCAAAAGTGTGCAGCGGTTTTGCGATTACGACATGCATAGAAAACGACAACGTAAAGCGCGTCGCATAAGGCCGGCCAAACGCGACGCGCTTTAGCCGCCTCGCCGATCAGGCGTCGATTTCGAGCGCCGTCAGTGGCTTCGAACAGCAGGCAAGGATGAAGCCGTCGTCGATCTCGTGATCGAGGATGCCGCCATTGTGGCTCATCTCGACTGTGCCCGAGACCTTTTTCACCTTGCAGGTTCCACACAGGCCGAACTCGCAAGCCGCTGGGATGCGCACGCCCGAAGCGCGCGCCGTCTGCAGCACGGTCTGGCCGGCAACGCAGTCGGCATCGACATCCGAAAGCGAAAAGCGGATCGGCGTTGCGGCCTCGGCAGGTGTCTCGACCCCGCCCTCTGCCGGCCCAC
>NZ_RZSW01000069.1:0-17430 GCF_003997375.1 Mesorhizobium sp. M5C.F.Ca.IN.020.29.1.1
CAGAGCGATCAACGGGCTCGGCTGTTGCACAGCGTTCCAGGCGTTGGCGCACTCAACGCAACCGCGTTGGCAGCAGCGGTCGGCGACGTGTCGGCGTTTGCCAAGGGGCGTGACTTCGCTGCTTGGCTGGGGCTTGTTCCACTCAGATCACGACCGGCGGCAAGCCGCAACTGACGGGGATAAGCAAGCGCGGGAGCACCTACATGCGCGTGCTGTTGATCCATGGCGGGCGAGCCGCACTGCCATATCTGGCGCGTATGGACACCCAACTCGGCGCCGGGCTAAGAGCGCTGCTGCAGCGCGCCAAGCGCAATGTGGTGGTCGTTGCGCTTGCCAAGAAGCTGGCCCGGATCGCCTGGGCCGTCATGTCAAACCAGCGCCCCTACGAAGCCGTGATCGCCTCCAAGGGGTAAGGAGTTTGGTCGAGCCGGCGCGTCCCGGCATCTGCTCGGCCGCATGAAGTCTGCAGGAGATGTACATAGAGATGGCCCATTGGTTGATCGGCGTTCGGCAAACCTGTCGGCAGGCAACGGCCCTTCGAGGTCGTGTATCTTGTTAGGAGCCGGGCGCGCGAATCTCCATCTTGGCAGGGCGCCTGAAGCGTCGAGGCCGGATACATTGGTGCAGACCGGTTGTTCCACTCAAAACATTCCGCTTGCAGACGGGGCGGGCCATACATTGCCGGCGGCCGCGCCGATCGCGAGACGGCCGGACCGCGGCGGATTGCCTGTGACGCTGCTCCGTCAGACCGATGGAAAAGTGCGCTACGACGGGTCGAGCGCTGCTTTCGTGCAGCCGATTAACCCCGTCGCAGAGCGCGGAAGACTGCACGGCGCATCGGAACTCGTGCCAAAACGCGGCATCGTGGCGGAGAGAATAAATTCGTATATTATCGCACAAAAAGAGAGGAGCGACGATGTCGAAAAGATCACCGGAAGCACAACCGATTAAGATGGAAAGATAAAGGCCCCCAACGTGCGTGCTCTGACGGTCGTTTGTTTTCAATTAGTTACGTAGCAATTTCACAATGTCTGAATATTCGCTGCACCTTGCGGCAATGACGATTCCTGAATGGTTTTGATGGCTTAATGCAATGTGCAGTGCTTCGGGCAATGACCGGGCAAGGGTTGGAGCCGGCAAGGGGGAGTTCGGAGTGCCGGCGCTTGGCTAGGCCGTGGGGCCATCCATCCTGACACGAATGCGCGAGCCATCGTGCTACGGTGGCTATAGTCGCGATATCCGATATGCCTTTGGGAGCGAAGAGGAGAGATCACCACGACCAGGATCAACCGCCGCGCCTTGCTCGCCCACTCGGGCGCCGCCGCCTTCGGCTCAACAGTGGCAGCGAAGGCTTGTGCCACAGAGAGAGCGCGTCGAAACCTAGCGCCAACTGACGAACTGAAGGCGTTGACTGAGGTGCATGTGACGGCATACGCCGCGTTCGGCAAGGCCATCCATGAGATGGATGGCAGCAGTCGCGACCACGACAGAGCCAGCCGGGAAGGGGAAAGGGCGTTATTGGCCATTTGCGCCTACCCTGCGGTCAGCGGTGGGGATCGCTTCGCCAAGGCCCGATATCTTTTGGAGATCGAGGCGCGTGGCGAACTCGACCTGCCAGAGCACATTCGGGCTCTTCTTCGTTCGACGATTTTGGACATGAGACTGCAGCCCAGTTGGCCTCCTTCAGGTCATCCGAAGACCGCCAACTAGCAGAAGCGCGTCGAGGTTTTCCGACGTCCGCTTTGCGCCGCATCTCGGACGTTTAGGCAAACTTTGCGTTCGCTCGTAAGCTGACATGCAGTCGGTCCGCTAGTGGCAGCTTCGCGCCATCTGGGTTGTGATGTCGATCTGATCCCGCAGCGATCGGAAATGCACTCCCTTCGTCCTTAGGTCCTCGATGACCTCCAGCAGGGCGTGCGCGCGAAGCGCCGGAGCCATGCTCCTGGACAATGACTGCGCAGCCGGTGGCGATCGGCACGCGCAAGGCCCGAGCCAGGAAGCTGCACACCATGAAGCGGCCGGTTTCCCTCCTTTCTGGCTTGCTTACCTGCGGCTGCTGCGGTGGGCGCTACGGCCTGTTCACACGCGAGCGCTATGCTTGTCTCAACCATCAGCGCCGGGGCATATGCGACAATGGCCGTACCATCACCCGCGAGAAGATCGAGCAGCGAGTCCTAACAGGCCTGAAGGTAAGGCTGGTCTCGGCCGATGCGGTGGCCGAGGCGATCAGAGCCTATGCCCAGGAGACCAACCGCCTCAACCAGGAGCGTCGCGCGCAGGGCGAACAGGACCGCAAGGCACTCGACAAGATCGAGCGCGCCATCGCCGGCATCATGGCCGCGATCGAGGATGGCCTGTACCAGCCTTCGATGAAAGCAAGGATGGAAGACCTGGAGCGGCAGAAGGCGGAGATCACCGAGCGTCTGGCGTTGGCGCCGACTGATGTGCCCGACCTGCATCCCAACATTGCGACTCTCTACGGCAAGCGGGTCGAGCAACTCACGCAAGCGCTTGCCGATCACAAGGACGGACGTCCAGCCGCCGAGGCGTTGCGCTCATTGATCCGAGAGATCGTGCTCACGCCAGGCGACAAGCGCGGGGAGGTGCATGCGGAGCTACGCGGCGAGTTGTTCGGCATCCTCGAATTCGCCAAACCAGACCGAAATCAAAAGTCTGACGATGTTATGACAAAAGGGGTTGCGGGTCCCCGCAACCAAATACGCAAAACGGCCCGCCTCAGTGCGGGCCGTTTTGCGTTTGCGGCCTGCCGCGCTCGGTTCATCAGGGCCTGCAAGGGAGGCGAGCCGCCACAGCTGGACAGAGAAAGAAAGTCAAGTCCTGTCCCGGCAACCAGTTTCGGCATAAACCCCCAGCAATCTCGGATGGTTGCTGGGGTTTTCTTTGATGCCGGCGTCACTTGTTCGTCGACATTCCAACCGGCGCTGCCAGGCCATGAATTTCTTTTGTCGATCAATTCACACGGTTTTCCAACCCCGCCGTCAGCGGTATCTCGAGCCCGCGACGCAATCCCGTCGCAACAACCGACACCCTGAATTTTCCGGCGAGCGCCTTGTCGAAAATGGCGCCGACGATGATATCGGCGTCGGCGTCGACCTCCTCGCGGATGCGGGTGGCAGCTTCGTCGACCTCGAACAGCGTCATATCAGTGCCACCTGATATCGAGACAAGGACGCCCTTGGCGCCCATCATCGACGCTTCGTCGAGAAGCGGGTTTGCGATCGCTGCTTCGGCCGCCTTCCTGGCGCGGTCCTCCCCGGTGGCTTCGCCGGTTCCCATCATCGCGCGACCCATATCGCGCATCACCGACTTCACATCGGCAAAGTCGAGATTGATCAGCCCTTCCTTGACGATGAGATCGGTGATACAGCCGACGCCGGCGTAGAGGACGCGATCCGCCATGGTGAACGCGTCCGCGAAAGTCGTCCTGGCATCGGCGATCCTGAAGAGGTTCTGGTTCGGGATGACGATGACGGTATCGGCGCTTTCGCGGAGCCGCTCGATGCCCTCATTGGCGGCATGCATTCGACGGTTCCCTTCGAAGACGAACGGCTTGGTGACGACGGCCACGGTCAGTATTCCCGCGTTGCGCGCGGCCTGCGCTATGACCGGTGCTGCACCAGTTCCGGTTCCGCCTCCCATGCCCGCGGTCACGAAACACATATGCGTTCCCGCAAGATGGTCCATGATTTCGTCGATCGATTCCACGGCCGCGGCATGGCCGACCTCGGGCAGGGATCCTGCACCAAGGCCTTCCGTGACGTGCGCTCCCAATTGGATCAGCCGCGTTGCCTTCGACATGGTGAGCGCCTGAGCATCGGTGTTGGCGACGATAAATTCGGTGCCCTGCAAGCCTTCGGCGATCATGTTGTTAATGGCGTTGCCGCCACCGCCGCCAACCCCGATGACGGATATTTTGGGCCTCATCTCCGAGATTGCCGGCCTCGTTGCGGTGTTCATTTGCCGTCTCTCCCATTGAATGCGCCAGCGCAGCGGTCGGTGGAAGGCTTGCTCCTGGCGCACTGCAAAGACTTTGGACAGTGAGCGAATCAGGACAGCCCAGCGTAACCAAGGGAATCAGACGGTTGAACCGGCTGCAAGTGCAGTATGCAAACTCGCGCATGTTAAGCGTCATTGGTTTGCCGGCCGAGACCGATCTTCCTGTTTCTACTTCACGCCGATGCCGGCCGTCAGGCCGCCATCGATCCTGTAGTCCGCACCGGTGCAGAACCCGGCTTTCGACGAACACAGAAAGGCGATGAGTTCCGCCACTTCCTCGGGCTCGCCGATGCGCCCGATGGGGTGGGCTTCGCCGAAGCGCCTGTAGGCGGCCTCGACATCGGCGTCGGTGCCATTCTCGCCGCGCGCCGCCTTTTCCAGGATCGGGGTGCGGATCGAGCCCGGGCTGACGGAATTGACGCGAATGCCGGAGCGCGCGTAGTCAAGCGCCAGAGAGCGCGTCAGGGTGTGGATGGCGCCCTTGGTCGTTGCATAGGCGGCGACGTTCTGCTGGCAGGCGAAGCCCTGCACCGAAGCCACGTTGACGACGGCGCCGCCGCCTCTCTTCATCATCTCGGGAATACCGAAATGCGCGGTCAGGTAGATCGAGCCGACATTGACGGACATCGCCTGGTTCCAGGTGTCGAAATCGGTGCTAACAGCGGTTCCATATGGATGGACCGCCGCGGAATTGACGATGATATCGAGGCCGCCGAACCGCTCGACACCGGCCGCGATCGCATCGCGAACCTGATCCGGCACGGAGACGTCGACGGCCATGACCAGCGCCCCGGCGCCGGAGCTGTCCAGTTCCGCTGTCATCGCCGCGTTGGCCGCGCGGTCGATGCCGCAGGCGATGATCGCCGCGCCGCCCGCCGCAAGACGTCTGGCGGTTGCCAAGCCGATGCCGGTCGTCCCCGTCACCAGAGCGATCTTGCCGTCGAAATCCTTCATTGCGCAAACTCCTTTAATTTGACTTCCATTGTGGCCCAACAATACGGTTCTGTTTTATCGCAAAGGAAAGCCTCGATGGAACAATGCTGGCGCTGGTATGGCCCTGACGACCCGGTGACGCTCGATCATGTCAAGCAGGCCGGAGCCACGGGCGTTGTATCCGCCCTGCATAATATCTATGACGGCCGCGCCTGGCCTTTGGCGGATATCCTGGAGCGCAAGCGGATCATCGAGGCCGAAGGGCTGACCTGGTCTGTCGTGGAGAGCATTCCCGTCCACAATTCGATCAAGATCGGCTCGGCGGAACGGGTTCGCTATGTTGGCTGGTATAAGGACACGATCCGCGCGCTGGCGAAGGCCGGCATAAAGACCATCTGCTACAACTTCATGCCTGTGGTCGACTGGACCCGCACCGACCTTGCCTATCGGCTTCCAACGACGGGCTACGCCCTGCGTTTCGACGCGATCGATTTTGCCGCATACGACCTGTTCGTCCTGAAGCGCAGGAATGCCGAGGCCAGCTACAGCGCGGCACGTATCGCAGAGGCGGAATTACGCTTCAAGGCGCTGAACGACGAGCAGATCGACAGGATCGAGCGCAATCTCATCGCTGGCCTGCCAGCAACCGAGCGCAGCTACAACCGTGAAAGCTTTCGCGAGGCATTGGCGGAATACGATTCGATCGGGCCGAAGGAGTTGCGCAACAATCTTGCGTGGTTTTTGCACGAGATCATTCCCGTGGCCGAGGAGGAGGGGGTGCGCATGTGCATCCACCCCGACGACCCACCATTCTCACTCTATGGCTTGCCACGGATCGTCTCGACCGCCGAGGACGCGCGTTTCATCCTGAACGCCGTCGACAGCCCGGCGAACGGCCTGACATTCTGCACCGGCTCGTACGGTACGCGCGCCGAAAACGACATTGTCGGCATGGTCAAGGAATTCGCCGACCGGATCCATTTCGTCCATCTGCGCAATGTAACCATCGAGGATGACGGCTCCTTCTATGAAGCCGAGCATCTGGAGGGCGGCACTGACATGGCGCATGTCATCCTCGCTTTGATGCAGGAAGAGACGCGCCGCAGTAGGGAAGGTCGCGCCGACTGGCGGATTCCCATGCGTCCTGATCATGGCCATCTGCTCGCCGACGATATCGGCAAGACCAGGATCAACCCCGGCTACTCATTGATCGGCCGGCTGAAGGGCCTCGCCGAACTGCGCGGCATCATGCGCGCCGTGGAACGTTTTGATCTGGCCTGAGGATCGCAAACGGGAAGTGGTGCTAAGGTCGATGGCTTGATGAAACAAGCTCGGCCTTGCGCCGTGCCGTCTCCAGCCCGATGGCTATGAAGCGGCGCGCATGCCGGGCCAGTTCCATATTGTCGGTCCACAGATTGCGCCAGATGGCGGTTTTCTTCGACAGGTTCTCGTCGACGATCTCCGATGAGAAGGATTCGAAGCTGAGGTCGTCGCTATAGCCGATCGCGGTCAGCGCATCGAAGATCGCGGCGAAGTCGATGTTGCCGGTGCCGAGGAAGCCGCGATGGCTCTCGCCGATATGGACATAGCCGATCTTCTTCGCGGCGTGGCGGATGGCCAGCCCGACATCGGCCTCCTCGATATTCATGTGGAAAGTGTCGAGATGCAGGAAGATGTTGTCGGAGCCGGTGTCCTCGATGAAGGCTAGCCCTTGTGCGGCGGTGTTGAGCAGATTGCTCTCGAAGCGGTTGACGATCTCGAGGTTGAGCGTGACGCCGGCGGCCTTGGCGGTCTCCGCGACCTTGGCGAGCGTGGCAGCACTGCGGTTCCATTGATCGCGCGTCGGCGCCTCAGTCTGCAATCCGTGGCTGGTGCTGAGGATGCCGGCGACCTTCCGGCCGCCGAGATCGCGGGTGAGCGCGATCGTACGTTTCAGGATTTCGACGCCGTGCGCCGCAATCGCCTTGTCGGCGCTTGAAATGTCGCCGTCGGCCGGCAGTCCGATGCTGATCGCCACGCCGAGATCGAGGTCGGCGATGCGCCTGGCCAGCCCGCCAATGTCAACATTGGCAGGGTCGAGATAGGAGAATTCGATCAGGTCAAAGCCGGCCTCTTTGGTGTTGGCCAGCGTCCGTTCGAGGTCGCCTTGCGCCGAGCTTGCCGACCAGACGAAAGAATGGATTCCAATGCGCGACATGATCGTCTCCTGCTGGTCGAGAGCATCGGACCCAAAGTTGAAACCAGTTTTGGGAAAATCCGATGCTCAGACAAAAAAGGTGCGGCCGGTCATCCCGGCCGCACCTGCCTTGGGAGGCTTAGCGGGCTGCGGTCCAGCCCTTGTAGTCCTTCAGGTTCTCTGCCGTGATCAGCTGCGGGTCGAGCAGCACCGTCGCCTCGGCCGGCTTTTTGCCGGCGAGCACCTCAGCCGCCATCTGCAGCGACTGGCCAGCCATGACGTAAGGATCTTGCGAGGCCGAGGCCTTGATCATCGAGGTGCCGGAAGAGAGTTCCTTCTCGATGTCGGGCGCGCCGTCGACCGCGGTGAAGATGAACTCCGAGCGGTTGAGCTGCTTGGCCGCAAGCTGGGCGCCGATCGCCGTCGGATCATTGATGGCGAACACCGCGTCGATCTTGTCGAAACGGGTCAGCAGCGACTGGAACACCTTCAGGCCGCCGTCGCGCGACCCTTCGGCATTCTGGTCGTCGGAGAGGATCTTGATATCCGGGTGCTTCGCCAGCACGTCCTTGCAGCCTTTGACCCGCTCCAGGATCGACGACGATGCCGGGCCGTTCAGGATGACATAGTCGCCCTTGCCGCCGGTGTGGTCGACCAGATACTGGCAAGCCGCTTCGCCGGCCTTGACGTTGTTGGTCATCACGGTGACGTCGGCGCCCGGCGCCGAAACATCGAAAGCGGCAACCACGATGCCTGCCGCCTGCGCCTTCTTCACCGCCGGTGCGATCGCCTTGGCATCGACGGCGTTGAGCATGATCACGTCGACGCCGGCGGCGATGAAGGAGTCGACCTGCGAGACCTGCTTGTTGAGGTCGTAGTCGGCCGACACCGACGTCACCTCGACATTAGGATTGATCTTCTTGGCGGCGTCCTCGATGCCCTTGATGGTGGCGACGAAGAACGGGTTGCCGAGCAGGCCGACCGAGATGCCGACCTTGTTCAGATCCTTGGCCGAAGCCGGTGCGATGACGACGGCCGCAAGGGCAACGCCGCAGAGCAGTTTAGCGATGGTCTTCATTGTTTTCCTCCTGATGCCCCGCGCCTCTCACGGTGCGTTACATGAAACCGGGTCGTTGACGCCGGCGACTAAGGTCAATCACGTTCTTGCTCCTGCCTGGAGCCTGTAGCGGTCGAGGGCGACCGCCACGATGATGACCAATCCCTTGATGATGTACTGCCAGATGTCCGAAACACCGGCCAAGATGAGCCCATTGGAGAGCACCGCGATGATCAGCCCGCCGATCAGCGTGCCCCAGATCGAACCGACGCCGCCGACAAAGCTGGTACCGCCTAGAATGACTGCGGCAATGGCGTCGAGTTCGTAGGACTGCCCAAGCTGCAGCCCGTTGGCCGCGTAGAGGCGGGCCGCCGACATGGCGCCGCCAAGGCCGGCCAGAAGGCCGGAAACGCCATAGACGAAGAGCAGCACCAGCGGCACCTTGATGCCGGTGAGGCGCGCGGCCTCGGCATTGCCGCCGACGGCATAGATCCAGGTGCCGAGCACGGTGCGCTTGAGCACCAGCCAGGACAGCACCACGACCGACAGAGCGATGATGACCAGCCAGGGGATGCCGAACAGCGAACCGTTGCCGATGAAGTCGAACGGCAGGTCCGAGTTGAACACCGTGGTGTCCTGGCCGAGCAGGCGGGCGACGCCGCGCACGGCTGTCAGCGAACCCAGCGTGACGATGAAGGGCGGCAGCTTGATGTAGGCGACGAGCAGTCCGTTGATGACGCCGAAGCCGAGGCCGACCAGAATGGCCGCCGGCACGCCGAGCATGCCCCACTCCGGCACCAGCGACACCATCACCGCCACCATCGCCGAGGCGGCAAGAATGGAGCCGACGGACAGGTCGATGCCGCCGGTCAGGATGACGAAGGTCATGCCGGCCGCGAGCACGATGTTGATCGACGACTGCTGCGTGACGATCAACAGGTTGGTCTCGGTGAGAAAGCGCGGGTTCATCAACTGGAAGCCGGCCGCCAGCAGGATCAGGACCGGCAGCATGCCAAGCGCGGCGAAGGCGGTGCGCAGCCGCCTGCTCCTGCCGACCGCCTGGTCACCCGCGCTGATCTCGGTTGCCTTGTCGGTCATCCCTTGGCCGCTCCCGTTGCAAGTTCCATGATTGCTTCCTGACTGAGCGGCTGGCCGGCGGATGCCATAACTTCGCCAGCGATAGTGCCGTCTCGCATCACCAGCACGCGATCGGCGACGCCGATCACCTCCGGCAGTTCGCTGGAGATCATCAGGATGGCGATGCCCTTCTTGGCGAGATCGTCGATCAGCCGGTAGATTTCGGACTTCGCCCCGACATCGACGCCGCGAGTCGGCTCGTCGAGGATGAGGACCCGCGGCTCGGTTTCGAGCAGGCGGGCGAGCAGCACCTTCTGCTGGTTGCCGCCCGACAGCGAGCCGGCATTGGCCTGCACCGACCTGGTGCGGATGGAGAGGTCGGAAACGGCCTTGGCGGCGCGCCTTTCGGCCGTGGCGAAGTCGCGCAGGCCGCCGGCCTGCGCGTCCCTTGCGAGCACGCCCATGCTGATATTGTCGGAAATCGACATGTCGAGAAACAGACCGAGTTCCTTGCGGTCTTCAGTGAGATAGGCGATGCCGGCGTCCAGCGCCTCGCGCGGCGAGCCGATGGCTATCGGCTTGCCGTCGAGTTCCAGCGTGCCTGATGTGTGCCTGTCGGCACCGAAGATCAGCCGTGCGAGCTCGGTGCGGCCCGAGCCGACCAGGCCCGCCAGCGCCAAGACTTCGCCCTTGTGCAGGTCGAAGGAACAGTCCTTCAAAAGATTGCCGTCCGACATGCCCTGCACCGATAGCGCGATCGCGCGCTTGCTGTCCGGCGGGCGGTGATCCTTCTTGTAGAAGGCGGACAGATCACGGCCAACCATCATAGAAACGAGGCGCGAGGCGTTCAGATCGGCGCGGTCGAGCGTGCCGACAAAGCCGCTGTCGCGCAGCACGCTGACGCGGTCGGCAAGTTGGTAGACCTCTTCCATTCGGTGGCTGATGTAGATGATGGCGATGCCCTGCGACTTCAGCGTCGCAATGACCTCGAACAACCTGTCCGTCTCGCGCGAGGTCAGCGAGGTGGTCGGCTCGTCCATGACGATGATGCGCGCGCTGGTCGACAGCGCGCGAGCGATCTCGACCAGCTGGCGTTCGCCGAGCGACAGGCTGGAGACCGAGTCCCGCGCCGAGAAAGAGACGCCGAGCCGTGCGATGATCTCGTTAGCGCGCCGATTGCACTGATCGCGGTCGACG
Source organism: Mesorhizobium sp. M5C.F.Ca.IN.020.29.1.1 (assembly GCF_003997375.1). Taxonomy (NCBI): domain Bacteria; kingdom Pseudomonadati; phylum Pseudomonadota; class Alphaproteobacteria; order Hyphomicrobiales; family Phyllobacteriaceae; genus Mesorhizobium; species Mesorhizobium sp. M5C.F.Ca.IN.020.29.1.1. The sequence continues at coordinate 10,458 of NZ_RZSW01000069.1, forward strand.
ATGCCGAACCGTCTCGGCTCGTTGCCGAGGAAGATGTTCTGCGCAACTGTCAGGTTGGGCGCCAGCGACAGCTCCTGATAGATGACCGCAATGCCGTTGGCGCGCGCCTTGATCGGGTCGCCGGTCGCAACCGGTGTGCCGTCGATCAGGATATCGCCGCCTGGATCCGGCCGATACGCGCCGGACAGCACCTTCATCAGCGTGGACTTGCCGGCGCCGTTTTCGCCCATCAGCGCGTGCAGTTCGGCGGCGTAGACGGCCAGCGACACGTCCTGCAAGGCGCGGATCGGGCCGAACGTCTTGGAGATGTGCCGCATCTCCAGCATCGGCTGGCGCGCCGTCTCGATTTGGGCAGCGGCGGTCATCGTGCACCTCGCGCTGCAGTTTCAACGATGCCTCGATCGCCGGAGAGGCCGCGCCAGCTGTCGCGGTATCCAGCAAGACCAGCGAAGCCGGAGGCGCACACCGGCTCCGGCGCCTCGGCGGCAAATTCGCGTCCAACACTCTCGAAGGCAAGAGCCGCCGCTCCGGTGGCGCTGCCCTCCAGCGTGGCGCCCTGCATGAAGGGCTGGCCGGGGCGCAGCTGCGCCAGCAGGGCGGCGAGCACGCCGCCACTGTTCAGCCCGCCATCGACGATTACGGTATCGTTCGAATGGATCAGGTCGAGACACAGATCGATCATCAGTGCGACATAGAGCAGTGCCACAGCCGCGCGCTCCTCCGCGTTGGGTGTGCGCCCGACCAATTCGCCGGGATGGCCAGGCATCGGCCCGCCCGGGGCGAAACTAGGCAGCGCCATGATGCCGGCGTCGATCACCTGCTGTACCGAGGAGCGGGCGATTGCGCCTTGCCAGCCGGCGCTGATTGTCGCGAATTCACGGCCGCCCATGAAACGGATGGTCGGCACCGGGCCAGCATCGACATCGACATTGACCAGCATGTCGCGGTCGCGGTCGAGCGCGTCGAGCGGGCAGTCCGGGTTGAGCACGACGACCCAGGTGCCGGTCGAGACGACAGTGACCGGCCCAAGCTCCTGCCGGCGATAGGCATGGAGCGCCGCATTGCTGTCATGGACACCGTTGTGGATGGCAATCGGCTGTGTTGCCCCGCCGAAGCGCCGCTCGCCGATGACAGCTCCGGCACGCTCAAAGGCGGGCATCTGGCCGCGCCAGCCCTCGGCGTCGACCAGCGAACTGAAATCGCGCTTGCGCGGCGCCCACAGATGCGAGTGACAGCCGAGATAGGACACTTCCGAGACCGCCCGGCCGCCAAAGCGCCAGCTCCAGTATTGCGGATAGCCGAGGATCGATTTCGCGGCATCGAACGCGCTGGGTTGCACCGCCTTCAGCCACAGCATGTGGCGACCATAGTTGAAGCCGAGCGGCAGGAGCGGCGAGAAAGTCTCGGGAAAATCCGGAATGCGGCGATCGATCTGCGCGGCGATCTCAGCCGGTGGCTCCTGCTCGTAGTCGAGAATAGGATGCGTCAGCGCCGCATTGTCGACCAAGGCAAAGGTGCAGCCATGGCCCGAAACCATCAATCCTTCCACACCATGATTGTCGACCGCTTCGCCGACGACGCGAGCCGCCCAATCGTGAAGCGCTGTCTCGTCGAGCACACTGAAGTCGCCTTTGCGCGTCCAGTTCGGCTGAGTCCGGCGCTCATCGAGTATCTGCCCGTCCTGACCAAAGACGAAGAGCTTCGAGTTGGTCTTGCCGAAGTCGAGGACGGCCACCTTCACTGCAGGGCTCCAGAGGCAGAGGCGATCCGCACCGTGACGCCGGCGTCTTCGAGCATGCGTGCGTCCGCATCGGACAGGCCGTCATCGGTCACCAGCGTGCCGATGCGGGACAGAGGCAGCGCGACGTTGCGCGCGTGGATCGACAGTTTGCGGCTGTCGGCCAGCACCACGATCTGGTCGGCGCATAGGCTGAGTTCGACGATGGAGCGGACCAGCAGCGGATGCGATTCCAGCACGCCCTCCGGGCCGATGCCTTGCGCGCCAAGAAAGAATTTCGACGCATAGAACGGCACGGCCTGGGTGAGCGAATGGATGATGCCAGGCTCGCGATGAAGCTCACCGCCGGCGATGGTTAGGCTGCAATGACCGTGGTCGCTCAAATAGGCGATGAGCGGCATCGAGTTGGTGTAGAGCCGGATGTTGCGGTCGGCGAGCTTGGCACCGAGATGGAAACAGGTCGAACCGCCATGCACGATGACGGCGTCGCCATCGCGCACCATGGTCGCGGCGAGAGCCGCGATCTGCCGCTTGGCTTCGACTGCGAGATCGCGGTTCTCGTCATAGGGCCTGGCATAGGCGACGCCCGCCTGCGAGGCGCCATCGAGCGCCGAGATGCCGCCATAGACCTTTCGTGCTTCACCGGCCTCATCGATCTTGTCGATGTCGCGCCGCACCGTCGCTGCCGACACGCCGAGCCGCTCCTGCAGCTCGCGCACTGAGGCGAAGGGGCGATCCCGCAACAACTCGACAATCTGACGCTGGCGGCCGGAGTCGCTCAACGGATACCCTCCCGAAATGCCATTTTGCCACGGCAATTGGTGCAACTTACTCAACACCGATCAGATTGCAAGCTCGATTTGACTAGACAAGATCACTATTGACGTAACTTACTCGCATCTGCGATACCAGCATCACTCGTTATCCCGGCAGCGGGATATCCAAAGCCGTGGCCACGCGGCCGTTTGTGAGGGAATTTCGATGGCAAACTCTGCGGATGCGCAGGAATTGGCTAATTTGCGGTCGCTTTCGGCCAGCATCGGGCGCGACCCGCATTTGACCCAGGCCGCGGGCGGCAACACTTCGCTGAAGGCTGGCGACACGCTCTGGATCAAGGCTTCCGGTACTTGGTTGAAGAATGCGCTCGCCGAAGACATTATGGTGCCCGTGGCGATCGCCCCGCTGCTCAGGGCTGTCGAACAGCGCGACCCGGCCGCCGATAAGCCACAGGGTTTCGCCATCGAGGCGCTCAACACACGCAGGCTGCGCCCCTCGATCGAGACCACGGTTCATGCCTTGATGCCGCAGCGCGTCGTCCTGCATGTCCACTGCGTCGACACTATTTCGCTTGCCGTGCAGGCCGACTGCGAGGCTCAAATCGCCAAGCGCCTCGATGGTCTCGAATGGGCGTATATTCCCTATCGCCGGCCGGGCCTGCCGCTCGCCCAAGGCATTGCCGAGCGCCTTCGACCAGGGGTCGATATGCTGATCCTTGCCAATCACGGCCTGGTCGTCGCAGCCGAGACCGTTGCCGGCGCCGAAGCGCTGCTGCGCCGCGTCACAGGGCTGCTGGCGCGGCCGCCCCGCGAGGTGGCGGAGCCCGACCTTGCTGCACTGACGGCGCTCATCGGACGCACCGGTTACAGGTTGCCGGCGGATGTCGAAGCGCATGCGGCCGCGATCGATCAGGAAAGCTGCCGCATGGCGTCGGGGGGCAGCCTCTATCCCGATCACGTTATCTTTCTCGGCCAGGGTTCGGTCGTGGCGAGACCCGGCGAGGACGTGAAGCGTGTCACCGAACGGTGCGACAATGCACCGGTGGCAATCCTGTTTCCCGGGCTTGGCGTGCTGATGCGCGGCGACGCGAGTGGCGGCGCCGACGCCATGCAACGCTGCCTTGCCGACGTGACGGCGCGGGTCGATGTCGCGGCGAAGCTGAACTATCTGACTGCAGCCGAGAACGACGAACTGATCAACTGGGACGCCGAGCAGTACCGCCAGAAACTCAATGCAGCCGGCAGCTGACATGGCGCGTTCGAAGGGCCCGCTTTCGATCGGCCCCCTTTCGATCGGCATCGACATCGGCACATCAGGTGCGCGCGCCGTCGCCATGCGCCCGGACTTTTCGATTGCCGCGCGTTCCGCCGTCCCACTCGACAGATTTGGCCAGAACGCCCCCGACCCCTCAGTGTGGTGGTCAGCGGTCGGCGCGGCGCTGACCGAACTGCTTTCAGGCATCGATCGCGCCGCGGTCCGGTCGATTGCCGTCGACGGCACTTCGGGCACGCTGCTGCCGGTCGACGGCGCCGGGCGGCCGCTCGCCGAACCGTTGATGTACAATGACAAGGTCGATGACGACGCTATTCTGGCCGTGATCGCGCGCGAGGCGCCGGCAGCGAGCGCAGCACTTGGGGCGACGTCCGGTCTCGCCAAGGCGCTCTGGTTCCAGCGACGGCCCGGCGTTGCCGCGGTGCTGCATCAGGCCGACTGGATCGCGGGACAGTTCTCCGGCCGTTTCAATGTCAGCGACGAGAACAATGCCCTGAAAACCGGCTACGACGTCGAGGCCCGGCGCTGGCCGGACTGGATCGCGGCGACCGGCATGCGCATGGAACTCCTGCCTCGCGTCGTCAAGCCGGGCGACATCACGGGAACGCTCTCCGCGAGCGCCGCGGATTTGTTCGGCCTGGCGCGCGACGTCGCCGTGGTCGCCGGGACAACGGATGGCTGCGCGTCATTCCTGGCGACGGGCGCTGCGGCAGTTGGCGACGGCGTCACCGCGCTGGGGTCCTCGCTGACCATCAAGATCCTCTCCGACCGGCCGATCTCGGCGCCGCAGTTCGGAATCTATAGTCACCGGTTGGGAGATGCCTATCTGGCGGGTGGTGCGTCGAATTCGGGCGGCAAGGTGCTGGCGCAACATTTTCCCCTCGCGCGCATCATCGAGTTGAGTGCGGCGATCGACCCAATGACGGAGACGGGCCTCGACTATTATCCACTTCCCGCGGTCGGCGAACGCTTCCCGGTAGCCGATCCTGCCCTGCCGCCGCGTCTGACGCCGCGGCCGGCGGACGACGCCGACTATCTGAAAGGAATGTTGGAGGGCATTGCCGAGATCGAGGCGCTCGGCTATCGCCGGCTTGCCGAGCTCGGCGCGCCTCGGCTGAACTCGGTCAGAAGTGTCGGCGGCGGTGCGGCAAACGCCGCCTGGACCGCGATCCGGCAGCGCAAGCTGGGCGTCGATTTTCTGCCGGCGCTTTCGGACGAGGCGGCCGCCGGCACGGCGCGGCTGGCGCTGATGGGCGCAATCGAAGCGGGGCTTTTGTGATCACGAAGACAGTTGAACATGTCGATGGCATCGGAGCGCTGGTTGAGCGCTATCAGGTGTTCCTGCTCGATCAGTTCGGCGTGCTGCACGATGGTACAAACCCTTATCCGGGCGCCGTGGAGGCATTGTCGGCGCTGAAGCGCGCAGGCAGGACGATTGTGCTGGTCTCAAACTCGGGCAGGCGCGCGCGGCCCAACGAAGCCCGCTTGCTGAAGCTCGGCTTCCAACCAGGAAGCTGGGATCAATTTGTCTCCTCCGGCGAGATCGCGTGGCGGTCCTTTCACGAAATGGCGATATCTGGAACGCTGCGCCCAAACACAAAGTGCCTACTGATCAGCCGCGAGGGCGATCGCTCGGCGATTGAAGGCCTGCCTTTCGCGTTGACCGGTGACGGCGACGATGCCGAGCTGGTGCTGATCGCCGCCAGTGAGGGCGATCGCTATGACATCGATCACTATCGCAGACTTTTTGCACCGGCAGCAATGCGGCAGGTGCCGTGCTTCTGCACCAACCCCGACAAGATCATGCTGACCGCCGTGGGGCCTCGCTTTGGCGCCGGTCAGCTTGCGGATCTCTATGAGAGCCTCGGCGGCAGCGTCACCCGTATCGGCAAGCCCTATACCCCGATCTTCGACGCCGCGCTGGCGCTGGCGGGCAACCCGGACCGAAGCAGCGTGGTCTGTGTCGGCGACAGCGTCGAACACGATGTCGCCGGCGGAATTGGCGCCGGCGTGGCGACTGCGCTGGTCCTATCCGGAATATTGGCTGACACCCCTGACCTGGCCGAGCTTTTCGACAGTCTGGATGCCTACCCCGATTACACCACGGATGTTTTTAAATTCGCTGATTGAGGCCGGCAGTTTTCCAGGATTGGGCGCTGCCACGACAATGATACTGTCGGTCGTGGTGCTTGGTGGCGCAGCCCTTTGGCTGCCCGTGCCGGTTCACATCTGGTTGGTCGGAGGCTATTGATCCTGCATGCGTGATTTTCAACTCCCCGGTCGGTCGCCGGTTCGTGCGACGGAAGCGATGGCCGCGACATCGCACCCTCTGGCGACACTGGCGGCGCTCGAGATGCTGCGGTCCGGCGGTAACGCGATGGATGCAGCCGTGTGCGCGGCGGCGGTGCAGGCGGTCGTCGAGCCGCAATCGACCGGTATCGGCGGCGACTGTTTTGTCCTCTATTGTCCCAACGGCCAAGGCGAGGTTCTGGCCTTCAACGGCTCCGGCCGCGCACCTGCGTCAGCGACGGCTGAATGGTATCTGGACAGGGGGCATGTCGAACTGCCTGAGTCCGGTCCGCACGCGGTCACCGTGCCGGGCGCCGTTGACGCCTGGTGCCGGCTGCTCGAGAAGCACGGCAGAAAGGGCATCGACGCCGCGCTCGCACCTGCCATACGCTACGCCGAACAGGGCTACGTCGTCCAAGACCGCGTCGCCTTCGACTGGGCTGAAAGTGCTGCCTTGCTTGCCGCTGACGAACATGCCGCGCGGATATTTCTGCCGGATGGAAGGGCGCCGCAGGCAGGCGAGTTGCACCGGCAGCCGCAACTGGCCGACACCTTGCGCATCGTCTCGCGCCGTGGCCGCGCCGGCTTTTACGAAGGCGAGGTTGCGGACGACATGGTCTCGCGTCTGCGCGCGCTTGGCGGGCTGCATGCGCTCGAGGATTTTGCGGCCACGAAGGGTGAGTATGTCAGGCCCGTCGGTACGTCCTACCGAGGCTACGACATCCATCAGATGCCGCCGAACAACCAGGGCCTGACGGCACTGATCATGCTGAATGTGCTATCAGGCTTCTCGCTCGGCGCGCTGGAACCGAACGGCGCCGAGCGCTTTCACCTCGAGATCGAGGCTGGGCGGCTTGCCTATCAGGACCGCGACAATTTCATCGGCGACCAGAACCA
>NZ_RZSW01000006.1:0-13173 GCF_003997375.1 Mesorhizobium sp. M5C.F.Ca.IN.020.29.1.1
ATCCCGGATTGCTCCTGGCGGTGGTCTTCATCGTCGCGGGGCTGGTCTTCAAGGTCGGCGCGGTGCCGTTCCACATGTGGGTGCCGGACGTCTATGAAGGCGCGCCGACGACAATCACGGCCTTCATGTCGGTCGCCCCCAAGGCGGCGGGGTTCGCGGTGATCCTGCGCGTGTTCCTCAACCCGCTGGTCGCCGCTTCCGACGCCTGGATCATCGTCGCGGTGATCGCGGTGGTGACGATGGCGCTCGGCAGCTTCGTGGCGCTGGTGCAGGACAATTTCAAGCGCCTGCTCGCCTATTCCAGCATCGCCCATGCGGGCTTCGCGCTCTTCGGCGTGGTGGCGGGTGGCGCCGACGGGATTGCCGGCGTGATGCTCTACCTGCTGATCTACGCCTTCATGAATCTCGGTATCTTCGGCATCGTCATCATGATGCGGAATGGCGATTTCTCCGGCGAGGTCATCGAGGACTACGCCGGCTTCGCCAAGTCGCATCGCGGGTTGGCGCTTCTGATGCTGCTCTACCTGTTCTCGCTCGCCGGCATTCCGCCGACAGCCGGGTTCTTCGCCAAGTTCTACGTGCTGGTGGCGCTCGTCGAGCGGGGTTTCGTCACGCTGGCGGTGATCGCGGTGCTGCTGAGCGCCGTCGCCGCCTACTTCTACATCCGCATCGTCATGGTGATCTACATGCGCGAGCCGGGGCGCGCGTTCGAGCCTGCCCTGACGCCGTCCGTCCGCACCACGCTCGCCTTGACCGCCGCCGGCACCATCGGCATCGGACTGTTTCCGGCGTGGTTTCTGAGGCTTGCCCAGAGTTCCGTGTTCGGCGGTTGACTACGATTGGATTTGCAATGAACGGGCCAACCGAATACTCTTGGCGCTACGAAAGGATGCCCTAGTCGCTGCACGAGGGCCGCACCGCCGGCCAGAAGATTGGTCGGTCGCAGCTTGAGCAAGCCCTCGGTGGGTGACCGGGGCAGCGCGACATGACTGGAATGGAATTCCTGCCGGTTCTCTTCATGGTCGCCGGAATTGTCCTGGTGGCCGTGGCGACGCTGTTCGTCTCCTCGCTCCTGCGCCCGTCCAACCCCTATCCCGCGAAGAACATGCCCTATGAGTGCGGTATGGACCCGGCCGGCGAGGCCGCCGGGGGCCGCTTTAGGGTGCAGTTCTTCATCCTAGCAATCCTGCTGGTGGTGTTCGACGTCGAGGCGATGTTCCTGTTTCCCTGGGCCGTCGTGCTGAAGGAGATCGGGCTCGTCGGCTATGTCGAGATGTTTGTCTTCATGCTGCTGCTTATCGTGGGCTTCGCCTACGCCTGGCTGAAAGGAGCGCTGGAATGGGAGGAGTAGGCGAAACGATTCGCGACAGCGTGCTGTTCACCACCGCCGACAGCGTCATCAGCTGGAGCCGGCGGTCGGCGCTCTGGCCCGAGACCTTCGGGATTGCCTGCTGCGCCATCGAGATGATTTCGGCCGGCTGCGCCCGCTACGACCTCGACCGCTTCGGCGTGGTGTTTCGACCTTCGCCCCGCCAGTCCGACGTGATGATCATCGCCGGCACGGTGACGCGGAAGTTCGCTCCGGTCGTGCGCCGGCTCTTCGACCAGATGCCGGAGCCACGCTGGGTCATCGCCATGGGCACCTGCGCGATCTCGGGCGGGGTCTACAACACTTACGCCGTGGTGCAGGGGGCCGAGACTTTCGTGCCGGTGGACGTGCATGTGCCCGGCTGCCCGCCGCGGCCCGAGGCACTGATGCATGGCATCCTTCTGCTCCAAGAGAAGATCAAGAGGTCCCGCGCGCTGGCCGGGACGCCTCTGGACCGGGTTGTAGCCTCATGAGCGTGGAGACGTCCCTCATCCGCACCCTGATCGCGGAACGTTTCGGGGGGGAAATCGAGGAGCTTGACTTCTCGCATGGGGTTCACGCTTTCGCCTCACCGCCTGACATGATCGTCGAGCTCTGCCAATTCCTGAAGGGCCATCCGACGCTGCGGTTCGATTTCCTGTCCGACATCTGCGGGGTCGACCATTATCCCGAAACGCTGCGCTACGAGGCGGTATACCACCTCTATTCGCTGCCGAACAAATGGCGCGTTCGGATCAAATGCCGCCTCGGCGATCCGCCGCGGGTCCCGTCGGTGACGGGAGTCTGGCGGACCGCCAACTGGCACGAGCGCGAGGCTTGGGACATGTATGGCATCCGGTTCGAGGGCCATCCCGACCTGCGCCGGATCTATATGTGGGAGGGCTTCGAGGGCTTTCCGCAGCGCAAGGACTTTCCGCTCCGGGGCTACAAGGATACGCTGAACCCGTTTGGCGCGGAAGGCCCGCCGCCGACGCAGCCCGATCTCGCCACCAAGGACATTCCATAAGGGAGGCCGTTCGACGCTGGGAAGTGAGATGACCGAAGTCACGGAACTGAGCAGGCCGGCAGGTGAGGCGCTCGACACAAAGGAGGTGCTTCTCAACCTCGGCCCGCAGCATCCCAGCACGCATGGGGTGCTGCGGCTCGTCCTTGAGCTGGACGGCGAGTATGTCGCGCGCGTGGACCCACACATCGGCTACCTCCACCGCGGCACCGAAAAGCTGGCCGAGAGCTTCACTTACACCCAGATTTTTCCGCTAACCGACCGGCTCGACTACCTCTGCCCGCCCTCGAACAACCTCGCTTTCGCGCTAGCGGTGGAGAAGCTCCTGGGCATCGAAGCGCCGATCCGCGCGCAATATATCCGCGTGCTGATGGCCGAACTCGCGCGGATCTCCGGTCACCTCCTGATCACCGGTGCGTTGCCGATGGACCTGGGCGCCATGACCGCGTTGCTTTACGCCATGCGCGAGCGTGAAATGATCATGGACCTGTTGGAGATGATCAGCGGGGCGCGTATGCACACCTCTTTCTGCAGGGTCGGCGGCGTGCGCGAGGATCTGCCCGACGGGTTCTTCCCCAAGATCAGGGAGTTCTGCGACATCTTCCCGAACCGGATCCGCGATTATGAACGGCTGATCGAGAACAACCGGGTGTTCCTGAAGCGCACGCAAGGGATCGGCGTGATCTCCGCCGAGGACGGCATCGATCTTGGCCTGAGCGGCCCGAACTTGCGGGCCTCGGGCGTCGACTGGGACATCCGCCGCGACGAGCCCTATGAGATCTACGACCGGTTGGCTTTCAACGTCATTACCCGCGATGAGGGCGATTGCTACGCGCGCTGGCAATGCCGCGTCGAGGAGATGCGCGAGAGCGTCCGGATCATCGAGCAATGCCTTGACCAGATGCCCGAGGGGCCGTTCCAGATCGATATGCCGACCATCGCTTTCCCAGTGGATAAGGACAGGGTGCACTGCTCGATGGAGGCGCTGATCCAGCATTTCGACCTCTCGGCCTATGGCTTCAAGGTGCCGAAGGGCGAGGTCTATTCGGCGATCGAGGCGCCAAAGGGCGAGCTCGGGTTCTACATCATCAGCGACGGGTCGCAAAAACCGTTCCGGATGAAAGTGCGGGCACCGTCATTCGTCAACCTTCAGGGACTGTTCGGGGTCGGCAATGCCCGCTACCTGGCGGACATGATCGCCGTGCTGGGCAGCCTCGACCCTGTGATGGCCGAGGTGGACAAGTAGCAGGAGATTTTGGACGCCATGAACATGCGCGAACAGATCGAGGCGGCGGCGGCGCGGTATCCCGACCAGCGCTCGGCGATCATGCCCGCGCTTCTGATCGCGCAAAAGGAACATGGCCATCTACCCGGCCCGGTGTTGGAAGAGGTCTCCGACATCCTCGGTGTCGAGCGGGTCTGGGTCTACGAATTGGCGACCTTCTACACCCTCTTCCATACCGAGCCGGTGGGCCTGTTCCACCTGCAACTCTGCGACAACCTATCCTGTATGCTGCGCCGATCCGAGGACCTGCTGAGGCATCTGGAGACTGTGCTGGGGATCGAAAAGGGCGGCACGACCCCGGACGGGCTGTTCACGCTTTCGACCGTCGAATGCCTCGGCGCTTGCGAGATGGCCCCGGTGATGCAGGTCGGCGACGACTATCACGGCGACCTCGACATTGCGCGGATCGACGCGCTCTTGGACAGGCTGCGCGCGGCGGCAGGGCAAGCGACTGGCGCCGAACTCGCCGCCGCAGGACCGCCGGGTGAATAGCCGCCATGTTCGAACCGGTCCTTCTCAGAAACATGGACGTGCCGGATGGCCATCTGCTTTCGAGCTATGAGGCCGGCGGCGGCTACCAGGCGCTGGCGAAGGCGCTGCGCGAGCACACGCCCGACGAGATCATCGACCTCGTCAAGCAATCGAACCTGCGTGGTCGCGGCGGCGCCGGATTCCCGACCGGGTTGAAATGGAGCTTCGTGCCGAAACGGGCCGACAAGCCGAAATACCTGTGCTGCAACGCCGATGAGGGCGAGCCCGGCACGTTCAAGGACCGGATCATCATGGAGCGTGATCCGCACCAACTGATCGAGGGCATGGTGATCAGCGCCTACGCGATCGGGGCGGAAACCGCCTATGTCTACATCCGCGGGGAATATGTGCTGGCGATCCACCGGCTGAAGCAGGCGATCGCCGAGGCCCATGCGAAGGGTTATCTGGGAACACGGATTCTGGGCTCGGATTTTAATTTCGTCGTGCACATCCATTGCGGCGCCGGCGCATATATCTGCGGCGAGGAGACGGCGATGCTCGACTCGCTCGAAGGCAAGCGGGCGCAGCCCCGTCTGAAACCGCCATTTCCGGCGGTCGCGGGGCTCTACGCCAGCCCGACCGTGATCAACAATGTCGAGACGCTGGTCTGCGTGCCGCATATCGTGGCGCGGGGGCCGGACTGGTTTCGCAGCATCGGCCCTGACAAGAGCCCCGGTCCGAAGCTTTATTGCCTCAGCGGGCACGTGCGGAACCCGGGCCTTTACGAACTGCCGATGGGCATATCGCTGCGTGAACTGGTCGAGGACCGCGCCGGCGGGCCGCCGCCGGGGCGCAGGATCAAGGCGGTGATCCCCGGCGGGGTCTCGGCGCCGCTGATCCCCGAGCGCGGGCTGGATGTCGGGATGGACTTCGACTCGCTGGCTGCGGTCGGCTCGATGCTTGGCTCAGCCGGAGTGATCGTGATCGACGACTCGACCTGCATGGTCAAGGTCGCCACCCGAATCATCGAGTTCTTCCACCACGAGTCCTGCGGGAAATGCACGCCTTGCCGCGAAGGGCTGAACTGGGTGGTGAAAGTGCTGCGCCGGGTCGAGACAGGGCAGGGCGCGCCGGACGATCTGGAACAGCTGGAATCGCTCTGCAAGGGCATTTTCGGCAACACGTTCTGCGCTCTGGGTGACGGCGCGGCTATGGGGCTGCGGGCGGCACTGGCGCATTTCGAGCATGAATTCGTCGCCCATATCGAGGAGGGCAGGTGCTCGCTTCACTAAGGAGCGCGCAGGGAGAAGGCCGCAAGAAGTCATGGTTAGCGTCACGATCGATGAACAAACGCTGGAAGTGGACGCAGGCTCTACGGTGCTGCAGGCTGCCGAGCGTTTGGGCATCGCAATCCCGACCTTCTGCTATCTGAAGCGGCTGCCGGCGCTGGCCTCCTGCCGCATGTGCCTAGTGGAGATCGAAGGGCAGCGGCGGCTGCAGCCTTCCTGCGCCACCGCGGTCACCGACGGCATGGTGGTGCGGACTAACACGCCGCTAATCGACGAAACGCGCTCTTCCATGCTCGACATGCTGCTTGCCAACCACCCCCTCGACTGCCCGATCTGTGACAAGGGCGGCGAGTGCGAGCTTCAGGACATGGTGATGGCATACGGGCCCCGGGAAAGCCGATTCCGCGATGCAAAACGTGTGTTCCACTCCGAGGACATCCGTCTCAGCCCCGTCATCATCATGAACGTCAACCGCTGCATCCAGTGCCAGCGCTGCGTCCGGATGTGCGAGGACGTGGTCGGAGCGGTCGCCTTGGGCACCATCGAAAAAGGCATGGATACCGCCGTTACCGGCTTCGAGGGCAGCCTCGCGAGTTGCGACCAGTGCGGCAATTGCGTCGAGGTCTGCCCGGTCGGCGCGCTGATGAGCTTCCCCTATCGCTACAAGGCACGGCCCTGGGATCTGGTCGAGACCGACACGGTCTGCCCGCATTGCGGCACCGGCTGCCAGCTCACCGTCGGCGCGCGCAAGGGCGAGTTCATGCGGGTCCGCTCGAAGTGGGAGCATGGCGTCAATCGCGAAACGCTCTGCGTGCGGGGGCGCTTCGGCCTCGACTTCGTCGGGAGCCGGGACCGGATCAAGCGGCCGATGATCCGTCGTGACGGCGCACTGGTTCCGGTTTCCTGGGACGAAGCCGGGGACTACCTGCGCCGGCGCCTGTCGGCCGTCGAGAGCAAGGCTGCGGGCGGGCTGGCCTCGCCGCGCCTGCCCAACGAGGTGCTTTATCAGTTCCAGAAGCTGATGCGGACGGTATTCCGGACCAACAACATCGACTGCTCGTCGCGCTGGTCCACGCCCTTCGAGACGCTCGGCCCGTCGGTGGCGGGCTTCTACAGCCGCGCGCCGCTGGAGGAGGTGATCGGCAACGACTGCGTGCTTGTCGTCGGTGGCAACGTGACCGACGAGAACCCGGTCACTGAATACCTGCTGCGAGACGCGGCGCGGCGGAGGCAGACCAGGTTGCTCATGCTCTCGGCGAGGCCATCCCGGCTGGACACCGATGCCCGAGCGGTCGTTCGTGTTGCTCCGGGCGCTGAGGCTGCGGCCCTTGCCGCAGTGGTGGCCGGTCTCGTGGCGGCGGCCGGCCAAGCCTTGCCGAGCGAGGTTCTTGGGGGCGTCGGCGCGGCAGCCGGCTGGGCACCAGCGACTACCGGCAGCGACGGGCCGGACCGTCTAGCCGCTGCGCTGCTGGACGGCGGGAGCGTCGCTGTGCTTGTCAGCGCCGACCTCCTGAGGCTTTCCGAAGCGCGCGCAACGCTGCAGCAGCTCACCAACCTGCTGCGGGTTCTCCGCGTGCTCGGCAAGGGCCCGGCGATGCAGTTCCTCTTCGACCGAGCCAACCAGCTGGGCGCCTGGGACATGGGGGTTCTGCCGGCGGCCCTGCCGGGGCTGCGCCCGGTCGGCGATCACACGGCGCGCACAGCTCTCATACGGGCCTGGGGCGCCGAAATTCCGCCTGAGCCGGGCGCGGATCTCGACGCAATGCTGGCGCTTTGTGACAAGGGGCGGGTAGGCGCGCTTTATATCGTCGGAAGCGACCCCCTGATGACCTATCCCGACCGGGGATTCGTCAAGCGGGCGCTCGATGCCACCGATCTCCTGATCGTGCAGGACACCTTCCTCACCGATACCGTGGGTCTGGCCGATGTCGTCCTGCCTGCGGCGGGTTATGGAGAGGAATCCGGCACCTTCACCAACAACGAGGGCCGGATCCAGGCGGTCCGCAAGTTCCGCGAACCCGCCTTCGAGGCGCGGGGCAATCTGGCGATCTTGGACTTCGTCGCAGCGCTCCGCAACCAGGCAATGCAACCGTCGATGCAAGGCGAAATCCTCCGCGAGATTGCCCGGCTGGTTCCGGCCTACCAAGGGCTGACGCAGGACGGGCTTGGCGCTGACGGAGCATTCACCACGGCGGACCCGACGCCGCCGGCTGGCGAGTTCTTCGCCCCTCCGCCTAACCCGAATGCGGCCGACCGGCTCATGTTGGTCACCGGCAACTGCCTGTTCCACAATGGATATCTTTCCGAACGCTCGGAGATCCTAAATACGGTGGCGGATGACCCGTATGTTGAGATGAGCGCGTGGGACGCCGCGCAGCTTGGCCTTTCGGATCGCGATCAGGTGATCGTACGATCCACCCAGGGCGAACTGAGGGCGCAGCTCAAGGTCAATAGGCATTTTCCCGGGAGGCTCGTGTTCGTGCCGGAAAACTATAGAGACCTGCGTCTCAACAGCCTTATGCGGCGGGGCGAATACCCTTGTCCGGTGGAGGTTCAAAAGGCGCACGCTGCCTTCGCCACCGGAGTCGAGGCGCGCCCTGAAAGTCGCGGCCGAGGCATTGCCGAGCTTCCGGGCAGTTCACCCTAATCGGCTCCCCCGGGGTTCGTATCCTCAGTGATAAGGGGTCCCGGCAATGTAATCGCTCAACGCTTGCTCGGTACGGAGCAATTCGTCGAGCCGGTGCTTGACCACGTCGCCGATGCTCACCACGCCGACAGAAGCGTCGCCGTCCATGACCAACACATGGCGCGTGCGTCGGTCGGTCATGAGCGACATCACAAAGGGCAGCAAATCCTGTGTCGAACAGGTCACCACACTGCGGTTCATGATGTCGGCGACCCGCATTGTGGGCGCCTCGATTCCGTATTCAGCCACCGCATAGCAGCAGTCCCGCTCCGACAGCGTGCCCAGGCATTCCCCGGGCGAACTGCTGACGACCACGAATCCGATGTTGTTGTCCCGAAACAGCCGCAGGACTTCTACGACCGTCTGATCTGGTGTGACCGAGATGAGCTCGGGAGATTTGGTCTTCAAGATTTGGCAGACAAGCATCTGAGCCTCCTGTGCTCCGGCTTGACGGCTACCGCGCGTTCACGTTCGGCGGATATTCCGCCACCAGTTGTATCCCTGCGGCTCACTCGTCTCGACCAGCACGTCCTGTTCGGTGTTCAGACGCGCCGCGACCACACCGCCGCCGGTCGTCGCCTTGCCCGGTTTGCCGAGCAGATCGTCACGTCCGACCACCAGGTCACGCGAGGAAAAACTCGAGAATTCGTACTCTTGGCCAAGCGCGATCGCGTCGGCGGGGCAGGCGTCCTCGCACAGCCCGCAGAACAGGCAGCGGGCCATGTCGATCTCGAATTTTGCTGGATGCCGGTTGCCCTTCTCGTCCTCGTAGGGAATGACTTCGATACAGTCGCAGGGACAAATGCGCGCGCAGAGCTCGCAGGCCACGCACTTGATCTCACCCTCTTGGTCGCGCGTCAGGAAGTGATGCCCGCGGTAACGCGAATAGGGCAACCATTTTTCCTTGTCAGGATACTGCATGGTCACGGATCTGGAGAACATGTAGCCGAAGGTCAGCGCCAAAGCGCCCGCTAGATCGGCGAAGAATGCCCAGCCGATCCAAGTTCCACGTATGTGCAGTGCGCGCGACATCGCCGCCTCGCTTGGAGTGGCCCTCAAAGGAAAGCAACTCCTGTTACTATTATGTTCGCCAGTGACAGTGGAAGCAAGACTTTCCACCCGATCGCCATCAGTTGGTCGTATCGATAGCGCGGGAAGGTGAAGCGGAACCACATAAACACATAGAGAAAGAACGCGACCTTGAGCGCGAACCAGAGGAGCGGCGGCAACGGGATCAGCACGCCGTTCCAGCCGCCGAAGAACAGGACGACCGACAGGACCGACACCAGTAGCATGACGGCGTATTCGCTGACCATGAAGAACGCGAAGCGGATGCCGCTGTATTCGGTATGGAACCCGGCCCCCAGATCGCCTTCCGCCTCCGCTAGGTCGAATGGAATGCGCTGCGCTTCGGCCAGCCCGGCGACGAAGAATACGAAAAACCCGACCGGTTGGTAGACGATGTTCCAGACATCGGCCTGCGCCCGTACGATCTCGAGCAGGCTCATGGATTGCGCCACCATTACCACGCCGATGACCGCGAACCCCATGGGGATCTCGTAGCTGATCATCTGCGCGCAAGTCCTGAGGCTGCCCAGGACCGCGTATTTGCTGTTCGCGGCCCAGCCGCCGAAGATGACGCCATAGACCTCGATCCCGATCACCGCGAAGACGAAAAGGAGCGCCACGTTCATGTTGGAGACGTAGAGCGTGATCTCGGCGCCGAGGACCGAGACGCTTTCGCCGAAGGGGATCGCGACGAACACCACGAAGGGCGGGGCGAGCGCCAGGATCGGCGCCAGTTTGAACAGGAAGCGGTCGGCTTCGGCCGGGATGTGGTCCTCTTTGGTCAAGAGCTTGATGCCGTCCGCCACCGGCTGCAGCAGCCCGTGCCACCCCACGCGCATCGGCCCCATCCGCTGCTGGATGTGCCCGGCGATCTTGCGTTCCACCCAGGTCAGCGGCAAAGGCAGCAGCAGCAGGATCGCAATCAGCAACGCGACCTTGAAGGCGATCAGGCCAAGGGCGACGACAAGTTCCATAATCCGCGGCTACTTGTTCATCGGGTTGAGACTTACGATACTAAGCACTGCGCTTGTCCGGCTTCGCGGAACGACAGTCTGCCGGCGGCGACGACGCAACTTGTGCAATGGTATCACAGTCTTACCGTTGCTGGCCATGGTGTGTGTCGCTTGGCGCTCAAACGGGCCCGCACATCGAGCAATGGCACGCAATGACGGGACCAGATGGCCCCAGCGCCTAATACTGAACGCCTCCACAAACAGCCCCCTTCTTACCGTTCAACAACGGCATTCGGCACGAGACACATTCCTAAGGGCCAGAACGCAGGGCACTGAACCGCTTAATCGGTGCAGGTGACGCTCCCCCACTTAAAGGGCAATCCGAACGAGTTGCCGCCCGCCCGGCCAAAAAAGAGACCGACAACGCAGACGAGAAATGGGAAATCTCGGCAGCGCCATCGGTCCAACGGACCAAAGGCGAGGAGGGTTTGGTGCATTGTCAATGCTATCGGTCATTTCCTGACTGACGACCCGCTTCCTCAGCCGCGATGGGAACAAAAGCCGCGCTACAGCCCATGGACCCGTCAGAGCACAAAAAACCCGGTTGGCAAGCAGCACGATCCCGAGCTAACGATCTGACAGGCATCCCTACAGCAGAGGCCAACAGAAAGATGGTATCTCAGGACACTGCACGGCCGTGCGGCGATCGGCGGTGTTTCGGATACTGCGAGGTGCTCCGTCGCAGATTTGGATTTAAGCCATTTTGTGACGGTATTGTTGACGGTATTCGAAGGAACGCCAATTAGAATTCTATCTAATCAATAAGCTATGAGGGCAGTAGACAATCGAGTGGGAGTAAGGGGCAATCGGTCGGCGATAGCGCAGATTCGGCGCCCAGTTGGTCTCCGTTCGATGTTGGCTGCTCTTACGGCTCTCAGCTTCCTTCCAACGACTAGACTATCTCAAGCCCGGTCGGAGCCGGGCGTAAAGAGGCATTACCGTCGTGGGGGAGCTACGGCGTACTCTGGCGTGCAAATCGGCTGATTTGGTCTGCGCCAAAGCCGCTTGGCGAGTCCTGCTTGAGGTCTCGACATGACCCGCTCCGGACCTTTGTGTCGATTCGTCGGAGGGGCTGCAATGAAGTGGATAGCGGACTTGCAGGCAGGTAACCGCAAGGTCCCTGGTACCCCTGAAGGATGCATAATGCAGTCAGGCTGCTTGCCGTCCCATTTGCGGTCGCCGCCTGAGGCGGAAGACGCCTTCTGGCGCACCACCAACCTCCAACGGGGTTGATCCGGACCTGGTGCCGCGACATGTTTGGTGTGAGATCGGAGCGTCGTTTGCTTCAAAAAGCCGCCGCCTTTGTTCTCGACGTCGTGGGCCAGGAGAGGTTCATGAGTGCTCTAGCCCAGTGCCGAGCGTTGCTGGCCGCGTTTCTCGCGAGTGTCGCCGCCTTCGTTTCGACATCGGCGCCCGCCCAGGACCGCGCAGCCGAGCGTGCGGCCATGATCGAGACGATAAAGGGACACGCCCGCTCCGCGGCATACAGAATCGATCCGGCGGTGCTCAAGACAATGGGCACCGTGCCGCGCGACCGTTTCGTACCCGAGGCGCAGCGCGGCGCGGCCTATCATGACCGGCCCCTGCCGATCGGGCACGGTCAGACGATCTCGCAGCCCTTTATCGTCGCGCTTATGACCGACCTGATCAATGCCCGGCCTGGCGACACCGTCCTCGAGATCGGCACCGGCTCGGGCTATCAGGCAGCCGTCCTGTCGCCCCTCGCCGCCAAGGTTTACTCGATCGAAATTATCCCGGAACTGGGCAAGAGGGCAGCGGCACGACTTGCGGTGCCCCGCTTCGACAACGTTCAGGTGAAGGTGGACGACGGCTATTACGGCTGGCCTGAGCACGCGCCCTTCGACGGCATCGTAGTGACCGCGGCTGCCAGCCACATCCCGCCGCCGCTTGTCGAGCAGCTCGCTGAAGGAGGTCGGATGGTCATCCCCGTGGGAGGCCCCTTTGCAACCCAGTTTCTCATGCTCGTCGAGAAGCGACTAGGCGGAGGCATCACGACCCGGCAGCTGCTGCCGGTGAGCTTCGTTCCGCTGCGGGGAGGTCCCTCCCGGTGAGAGCGGGCCGCATGCTACCAGTCGGTCTCATTTCGGCAGCGGTTCTCGGTTACGAATTGCTGCTGATGCGATTGTTTTCGATCGTTCAATGGCACCATTTTGCCTACATGATCATCAGCATCGCGCTCTTGGGCTTCGGTGCGAGCGGTACGTTCATTGCGCTCGCCCAGCGCTGGCTAGTGGAGCGGTACCCGGCTGCTTTCGCGGCGTCGGCAGCGCTGTTCGGCATGACCGCCGTAGCCAGCTTCGCCATCGCCGAACGTCTGCCGTTCAACGCGCTCGAGATCATCTGGGATCCGCGGCAGCTCGGTTGGCTCGCGGCCAGCTATGCGCTTCTGATCCTGCCGTTCTTCTTTGGCGCGACCTGCGTCGGCCTTGCTTTCTGCCGCCATCCCGGACAGATCGGACGCGTCTACGCCTTCGACTTGGCCGGCGCAGGGATCGGTGCGCTGGGTATCGTCGGGCTCCTGTTCCTGGTCTTCCCATCTACGGCGCTGCGTTTCGTTGCAGCACTGGCATTCGCGGCGGCTGCCCTTGCCGCGTTCGGCATGGTCCGCCATCGGTGGCTCGCAGCGGGCGGCCTGGGATTGGCAGCGGCGTTCGTTTCAGTATCGCTACCGCCGTCCTGGGTGGCCCCCGAGCCGCATATGTCGCAGTATAAGGGCCTCCGCATGGCCCTGGAGGTTCCGAACGCCCGGGTGATCGAGGAGCGGTCGAGCCCGCTCGGGTTGCTGACGGTTGTCGAGAGTCCGACCGTCCCCTTCCGTTACGCGCCTGGCCTCAGCCTGGCCAACACCCAAGAGCCGCCTGCGCAACTCGCCGTGTTCACCGACGGCGACAGTATTGCGGCGATTACCGCCTATGGAGGCGATCCGGCGAAGGTCGCCTATCTCGACCGGACAACGGCGGCGCTGCCG
>NZ_RZSW01000006.1:13183-40556 GCF_003997375.1 Mesorhizobium sp. M5C.F.Ca.IN.020.29.1.1
CCGTACCACATCCTCGAGCGGCCGCGGGTACTAATCCTCGGCGCCGGGGGCGGCGAGCAGGTGCTGCTGGCGCTGCGCGCCGGGGCCGGTACGGTGGATGCGGTAGAGGTCAACCCGCAAATGATCGACTTGGCTCGGAATCGCTTCGCCGACTTCGCTGGCGGTATCTTCAGCCGACCGAACCTGCGCTTGCATTTGGCCGAGGCGCGCGCCTTCGCTGCGACTGCCGGCGAGCGTTACGACCTGATCCAGATGCCGCTCCTTGACTCCTTCAGCGCGGCCGCGGCTGGCGTGCAGAGCTTGCATGAAAACTATACCTATACCGTGGAGGCAATGCGGGATTACCTCGCGATTCTCAGACCAGATGGTGTCGTCGCTATCACACGATGGCTGCGAGTGCCGCCGCGTGACAGCCTTAAGCTGTTCACCACCGCCATAGCAGCGCTCGAGGCGGAAGGCGTGGCCGAGCCGGGCCGGCACCTGGCGCTGATCCGGAGCTGGAATACCGCTACTTTGCTCGTCGCCAAGTCGCCCTTCAAAGGCGAAGACATTGCGGCCATTCGCAGCTTCGCGGCCGAGAACTTCTTCGACATCTCTTGGGTGCCAGGCATCTCCGCGAGCGATGTGAACCACTTCAACCAGCTCGATCAGGAATATCTCTACGAGGGAGCCCTCGCCCTCCTCGGCCCTGAGTGCGCCGACTTCATCGAGCGCTACAAGTTCGCCATCGCACCGGCCACCGACAACCGGCCCTATTTCTTCGACTTCTTCCGCTGGCGCGCCCTGCCCGAACTCCTAGCCCTGCGCACCCAGGGCGGGGCAGCGATGCTCGACTGGAGCTACCTGATCCTCGTGACGACTCTGGTCCAGGCTGCCATCCTCAGCGCCGTCCTGATTCTCCTGCCGCTATGGATTCGCAGACACGCGCTCGGGAAAGCTTTGCACCGGCTGCGCTTCGGGCTCTACTTCCTTGCCTTGGGGCTAGCCTTCCTCTTCATCGAAATCGCCTTCATCCAGCGCTTTGTGCTGTTCCTCGGTCATCCGTTCTACGCTGTCGCTGTCGTGCTTGCGGGCTTCCTCGCCTTCGCCGGTCTCGGTAGCGCCGTTGCCGCACGCTGGGCAGCGGCTGTCGGGCGCGGATCGGCGGTGCGCGGCATCGCCCTCGCTGTCGGGGTTATCGCGGTCCTGGCTGCCACCTACCTTCTCGCGCTACCCTCAGTATTCGAAAGGCTGCTGGCGTTCCCGGACGCCGCGAAGATCGCCATCGCGCTCCTTCTCATAGCGCCGCTCGCTCTTTTTATGGGCATGCCGTTTCCCCTCGGCCTCGGGCATGTCGGCGCGCGTTCGGAAACATTCATTCCCTGGGCGTGGGGAATCAACGGCTGTGCGTCCGTGCTGAGCGCGATTCTCGCCACGCTGCTTGCAATGCATATCGGGTTCTCCGGCGTCGTGATGATCGCCATGGTCCTTTATCTTGTCGCCCCAGCCTTGCTTGCAAATCGGTTCCGAACCACGATCCCTTTCCGGTCGTGAGGTTCTTCGCGCCTAACCGGGGCGCCATCGACGATCTCCGCACTTGACCCCGAATTGGTTGCCGAGGTGCTCGCCCTCGTCCCGACGGCATAACGCTGGTCACTCAATGCAATGCGTTTCGCCAGCCGCGCCGTCCTTCATGAAGGCCGCATCAACGAGATCGGCCCGCCCGGCAAGGTCTTCGCCAGCTCTAACACGCCCGGGCGCCGCCCACTTCCTCGGCGCCAATTAATCCGGTTCACTCAAGCAGGGCAGGGCTTGACCCAATCCAGTTGTTGCTCGATTTCGACCTCAATATCGCAACAGGTGGCGGAAGCGGATCTTGACCGGGCTGGATGCGTGTCGTCTATTTGGCCCGCTCGATACGCTGAGCCTGGCGCTACCTTCCCGGCAGGCTCAAAACAAGGGTGGGCCTATTCGGAGCTCGCCACGGGTGCGACCAGCGGCGTGATGCGGCGGATCGCGACGCGCCGGTTCTCGCGTTCGGGCTCCTGGGTTTCAACCTTCAGGTACTGCTCGCCATAGCCCTGCGTCTCCATGTTCTCGGGCGCTATGTCGAAGACGTTGGTCAGCGCGGTCGCCACCGCCTCGGCCCGCTGGTCCGACAGCGCCAGGTTCGCCACCTCCGCCCCGACCGCGTCGGTGTGACCCTCGATCAGGAAGGTCTCGCCCGGGTTCTCCTTGAGCAGGCGCTGCATGGCCTCGGCGACGCCTTCGAGCTTGCCGATCTCGCTCTCCGGGATCTGGGCCGAGCCGAACTCGAAATTGATGATATCGAGATCGATGCGCCTGACCTTGTCGCGGATGCGCGCCGAACGCCGGACCTCGTC
Organism: Mesorhizobium sp. M5C.F.Ca.IN.020.29.1.1; assembly: GCF_003997375.1. Taxonomy (NCBI): domain Bacteria; kingdom Pseudomonadati; phylum Pseudomonadota; class Alphaproteobacteria; order Hyphomicrobiales; family Phyllobacteriaceae; genus Mesorhizobium; species Mesorhizobium sp. M5C.F.Ca.IN.020.29.1.1. Next base: position 15,547 of record NZ_RZSW01000006.1, read on the forward strand.
AAGCGAGTAGGTGCGCTCCACCAGCTCGACCGGCGGCTGGTCGAGGAATGTATAGTAGTCTTCGGGGTCCTCAACCCATTCCGCGTCCAGTATGTAGTCGCGAACCGGAATGTCGAGGTCGAGGGGCGGCAGTTCGAGGCCGGGATCGCGCCATTCCAGCACCTCGTCGTAATAGTCGTCTTCGACATAGACGAGGACGATCTCGCGATCGTCGGGCAGAATCTTCACACGACATCTCCCCAGCGGTTGCGGATCGTGACGATCCGCGTCCCGTCGGGACGGACCACAACCTCGCGCTGCCGGCTGCGCGGCAGTTCCTCGTAGTAGACCTCGCGCGCGTCGATGATGAAGCGCTCCTCGCGAGGCCGCTCGATGAAATAGGTGTTGTCGGTTCGGAAGATGAAGCGGTTGTTGACCTCGCGCACGAGTTCCGCGCCCTGCGGAACCTCGGGACGCTCCCTGCGCGGGCGTTCGATGCGGCGGCCTTCCTCGGAGATGACGGAGCCGATTTGCACTGGATCTCTCGAGGCTCGCGCCTGCGCCGCGGCGTCGCTTTCGGGCAGCCGCTCGGCCCTGGCCCGAGCGGGCTGATCCGGCTCGGCGCCGCCCGTCTTGCGCCTCACCGGCTTTTCCTTGGCGCTGTCGAAGAGCCTGGCGGCGTTTTCGGGACGACGCATCGCCGCTTCGCGCTCCTTGCGCCGCTTCACGCGCTCCTCGGTGATCGCCGGCTCGGGTTCGGCGTTGCGCTGTCTGGCGGCTTCGCGCTCTTTGCGCCGCTTCTGGCGTTCCTCGGTGATCGCCGGCTCGGGTTCGGCGGCAGGCTGTCTGGCGGCCTCGCGCTCCTTGCGCCGCTTCTGGCGTTCCTCGGTGATCGCCGGCTCGGGTTCGGCAGGCCGTCTGGCGGCCTCGCGCTCCTTGCGCCGCTTCTGGCGTTCCTCGGTGATCGCCGGCTCGGGTTCGGCGGCACGCCGTTTGACGGCTTCGCGCTCCTTGCGCCGCTTCTGGCGTTCCTCGGTGATCGCCGGCTCGGGTTCGGCGGCACGCCGTTTGACGGTTTCGCGCTCCTTGCGCCGCTTCTGGCGTTCCTCGGTGATCGCCGGCTCAGGTTCGGCGGCACGCCGTTTGATGGCTTCGCGCTCCCGCGACGCAGGCCGCTTGGCCCGCTCGCGCTGCGCCGGCCTTTCTGCATGGGGAGTCCGCTGCTCGTCGCGTTCGGCCCCCTTTCTCTTCTTCCTGCGCAGCAGCTCTTCCTCTTCGGACGACTGGGCTTGGGCCAGAATGACGGGTGCCGCGAGCGGCTGGGCGTCGCGCGAAAGTGCGGGAAGCGGAGCAGGTGTCAATGTGAGGCCGACCGTGGCACCCACAAGAATCCGAAAATGACGTTTCATCTGGACAATGATTCCGTAGAGCAGTCCCTTGCGCATCCCCAACCTTGAAACAGCTAATATTGTTCCCAATCGGTCGGTTGCCGGGCGCTTCGGGGCGTTTTTCAGTCGAGAATATGTCCAGGGCGCGGCGCTTCACCGGCCGCAGCCGGAAATGGCGAGAAGCGCGACGCTTTGATGAGATTCACGGGACCGCTGTCGATGATCATCGATCGTCAAGAACGAAAAACAATGTTGGACCTCTGCGTCCGGCGTCGCGAGCGACACTGGAAAATGCCAATCTCGCACCCACGTCCAAGCGACCTTTGTCTTTCAGGAAAGCTCGATGACGGTCAGATCTTTGACAATGATCGGCCGACACCGTTCTACTATGTTCGCCCGCAGCGACGTCGAACCGCTAACCCCTGGGTGTGGTACTTGCCGCGAAGCAACACGAAGGCCGGCTAACGGATCGGAGAGGCGACCGACAGGGTTCACCTCGATGTTGGTCCGGAATTGGCGCTAGTTGCTCTTTCCGATTGACCTCCTAAAAATCGGCGCGGGAAGGTCGCAGAAGAGTGGATAGCTGCAGTCCGTTTAGGCCGGCTATGTATCGTCTGAGGTCAGCTGGAAGGCGTGAAGTGAAGGCGGCCGAGAACAGGCCCGGGTCGATGCGGTTCATCCGCAGGTCAGCCAGCGCCCGCCCGGCACGCCGTGATGATAGGGCAAGTAGCGGCGCAGGAAGTTGAGACGCGCCGCGCCCCAATCGGCAATGAGATCATAGTCGTCGCAGTCGCAGATCGTGCGCAGACAACCAGAAGCAGGACTCCGGCAGCGGATGCGCCACCCGCCATGGCTCCCGCGGGTCTTCGATCGAGGCGAAATGCTCCAGAAGCGCCTTCAGGCGCGGCTTCTCAAATCCTTCGAGGGCGGCAAGGGGCATGGCAGGGCTCTGAATCGAAGCCCCTGGAAATCAGATCAACCGCAATCCCTAAAGCCCGTTAACCCGAGTTCGCAGCCCTGTGTCCAACTTCCCCGAGATTGCTCCCAGCGGTTGTCGGTGCTAAATTTGGTAGAAGCAGCCGCACTGATATGTCCGAGTGCGCCGCCCGCCGCCGCCGATGTGTTCTTGGAATGGCCTAAAGAGTGGCAGGGTTTGGAGACCGGGACGATGAGCTTGACGCGCCGCGATGTCTTGATCGCCGGGAGTGTGGGGTTTGCCGGGGTTTCGCTCTTCTCGCTGCAGAGCGCCCGCGCGAACGATGAAGCGCTGGATCTCGTCGAACAGCTCACCGGACGGACGGCCACGGTGTCGGATCGCCTGCACCTGATAATGCCGACGGACTTCCCGACCGGCTATACCGTGCCCATGAGCCTTTACATCGACAGCCCAATGACTGAGGCCGACCATGTGAGGCAAATGCGCGTGTTCGCGCCGCGGAACCCGCTTATCGAAGTCGCCAGTTTCCATTTCGTCCCCCAACGCAGTCTACCTCGCGTGTCGACACGCATCCGTCTTGCCAGACCGCAACATGTCATCGCTGTTGCCGAAATGAATGACGGCAATTTGCTGATGACCACGACGTGGGTCCGTGTCGCCACGGATGGCTGTGCCTGAGATCGGAGAGAGACAGTGACCACCCCGACACCACGCGTGATCGTGCCGAGCGCCGCGGCGAAGGGAGAGATTTTTCAGGTCAAGACCATCATCAGCCATGAGATGGAAACAGGGCTGCGCCATGATGATCAAGGCAATGTGATCCCGCGCAAGATCATCAACAAGTTTGTCTGCCGCTACAACGAAACCGTGGTGTTCAGTGTCGATCTCCACGAGGCGATTTCGGCCAACCCGTTCTTCGAATTTTCCTTGCGCGCGACGGAGAGCGGCCGGCTCGATTTCGTTTGGGAAGAAGATGGCGGTGCCGTCTTTGCGTTGTCGCACCAGCTCACGGTCGGTTGAGGTGGTGGCGCAATTCAGCTGCGCGAATTGATGTGAAGAGCTGGGCAGGAGCGTGACCCGAAAACTCCGAAACAGACGGGTATTCAGCATGCGCCCCGTCGCGAGATCTGCGATTGCCGCCGGCCTCGTGCTGCTCGTCAGCCAATCCGGCGCGGCGGAGGAGGCCGATCAAGGCGCTCAACTCGCCGCGACCTGTGCGTCCTGCCATCGCCTCGATGGCGGCGGCGCAATCATTCCCAGCATCATCGGGCTTGGTGAGGAGAGGCTCACCAACGCCCTGCTTGCCTACCGGGCGAGCGAGAGTCCAAATCACATCATGCACGCTATCGCGCTGTCGCTCAACGACGAGGAGATCGCGAGCGTCGCGCGCTATGTCGCAGCGCAGGGAAAGTAACGCGCCATGAAATCCTGGACGCGTCGCGAGTTCGCCCGCCTCACCGGAGCAGCATTGCTAACGGCGCTCAACCAGCCGAAGGCGCGGGGTCAGGCGAAGGCGCGTGTCGTCGTGATCGGCGGCGGCATCGGCGGAGCAACGGTCGCCAAATATCTCGCCGCCACCGCCACGGCTATCGAAGTGACCCTGGTTGAACCGCGGCAGAGCTACGCGACCTGTTTCTTCAGCAATCTCTATCTCGCCGGGCTGCGCCCGTTCGAATCGCTCAGTCATGGTTATGAAGCGCTGGCAAAACAAAATGGCATCACCGTCATTCATGAGTCCGCCGCGGCGATTCACCCGGCGGTGAAAACCGTTGCGCTGAACAACGGGTCGAAGCTCAGCTACGACCGTCTCGTTGTTGCGCCAGGCATCGCATTCAGGGATCGGGCGCTTAACGGCTATGACGAAGCGGCGATGGAGATCATGCCGCACGCCTGGAATGCAGGGCAGCAAACCAGGCTGTTGCGCCAGCAACTGGAAAGCATGGAGGACGGCGGGCTGTTCGTGCTCGTTGCTCCGCCGAATCCGTTTCGCTGCCCGCCAGCCCCCTACGAGCGCGCTTCGCTCGTCGCATCCTATTTCCAGCGCCGCAAACCCAAGGCCAAAATTCTGATCCTCGATGCGAAAGACAGCTTCAACGCGCAGGACCTGTTCCAGGACGCTTGGAACCGCCACTATCCGGGAATGATCGAATGGCTACCGGCCCAGTTCACTGGCGGGGTCACGGCGATCGACGCGAAGACCCGGTCGGTGATCACCGAGGGAGCAACATTCAAGGCCGCGGTGGCCAATGTCATCCCGGCGCAAATGGCCGGGCGCTTGGCGCAGCAGGCAGGGCTCGCCAATCAGTCGGGCTGGTGTCCGGTTGATCCGGTCACCTTCGAATCGGCGCTGCAGCCCGGCGTCCATCTGGTCGGCGACGCGATCATCGGCTGGGATATGCCGAAATCCGCCTTCTGCGCCAACAGCCAGGCCAAAGCCTGCGCCTTTGCTATCGCGGCCGATCTCACCGGATCAGCGCGTTTCCCGGCGCATTTGTTCAACACCTGCTACACCTATCTCGCCCCGGACGATGCGTTCAGCAACGCCATCAGCTTCAAGCCCGTCGATGGGAAGCTCAAGAGCGTCATTAGCTTTATCAGCAAGGTCGAGGAAAGCTCCGAGGTCCGCCGGCAGGCTGCGCGCGCGGCGGAAGGCTGGTATGACGCGTTCACGCACGACGTGTTTGGCTGAAACGAAACTCAACTCCGCTCGACGGCCGGGCCGGCCATTGCGGAAATGCCGGCACCATGCTGGGTACGCTCCGCCTTGGCACCGGATCGTTGCTCCGGGATCAGCGCTGGAACAGGATCGGGCAGCCGCTCCAGCCGCAGCGAATTCACCACCACGAGAATGCTCGAGCCGGCCATGACCGCCGCCGCAAGGATCGGCTGCAGAAGTCCGAATGCTGCGAACGTCAGGGCGACGAGGTTGTAGCCGAACGCCCACATAAGGTTGGTCAAAATGGTCCTGCGGACCGCGCGGGCCACGTCGACGATCCAGGGCAGCATCCACAATCCGTCAGCAGGCAGCACGAGCGCCGCAGTCTCGCGGGCGAGATCGGTGGCGGAGCCGACGGCGATACCGACATCTGCGGCGGCCAGGACCGGCCCGTCATTCAGTCCATCGCCGACCATCGCCACCGAACTGTGGCCATGGCGGAGCCGATCCAGGGCCAGCCGTTTGGCCTCCGGCGAAAGGCCAGCTTGGATGTCCTTGATCCCGACCAGGACCGCGATCCGCTCCGCCGCTTGCGCCAAGTCGCCGGTCAACAGCGTGGCGTCGAGCCCGCGCTCACGCAGAGCCGCGATCGCGGCCTGCGCCTCGGGAAGCGGTGAATCATCGAGTGACAGCACGGCGTGAACCTGCTCGCCCCAACCGAGATAGACCACCGAATGACCGCTCGCCTCCAGCGACCGCGCGCGCTCGGCAAGCGACGGGGGAAGCGGCCAGCCCAGATCATTCATCAGTCTGCCGTTCCCTGCCGCCACGGGCCGGCCTTCGGCACTGCCTCGGACGCCACGGCCGGGAACCGTCCGGACATCGCGGGTGACGAGCGGCGTGATGCCCCGCTGAGCGGCGGCTGCCGCGATGGCCCGCGCCAGACCATGCTCGGAAAGGCGCTCCAGACCGGCGGCGCGCGCCAGTACTTCGTCGATGCCGACCTCCTCGCAGTCGACGCCGACGAGACGCGCTTTGCCCGCCGTCAGAGTGCCGGTCTTGTCGAAGGCGAGCAGCCGGACACGCGCGAGGGTCTCGAGCACGCCGGGGTCGCGGACGAGGCAGCCGTGCCGCGCCAGCCGGCCGATGCCGAGTGATGTCGCCATCGGAGCAGCGAGGCCGACGGCACAAGGACAGGCAACCACCAGTACCGAGAGGCCAATCAGCAACGCCCCATCGAACGGCAATGACTGCGCCCAGTAAACGATCGTTAGCCCGCCGAGGGCGAGGACGAGCGGCACGGACACGCCAACGATCCGATCGGCAAGGCGCTGGGTTGGACTGCGACGGCCCAGCGCTTCGCGCACCGACCGGCAAATCCCCGCCCAGCGGGTTGCAGTTCCGTCACCGCTGCTTTGGATCAGGAGCGGGCCGTCGATATTGATACTGCCGGCAATCACCTTGGAGCCGGCGCCCTTTGTCACTTGCCGGCTTTCTCCGGTAATCACGGCTTCATCGGTGTTCGATTCCCCCTCGACAACCACGCCGTCGACCGGAATGCGCTCGCCTGGCCGGACCCGCACCAGCATGCCGGCCGACACCTCCCGCACCGGACGGCGGATCTCTGCCGCGCCATCGACCACGGTCGCGCTCTCGCTTTCTGCGGCCAGAAGAGGTTCGAGGTCGCGCGCCGCCCTGGCGCGGCCAACAGCCTCGAGATAGCGGCCAGCGGTGAATAGCATCAGTACCATCACGGCGGTGTCGAAATAGACATGCGTGCTGCCCTCGAACACGGCAAATGCCGAATAGAGGTAAGCGGCAGCGACGCCAAGCACGATGAGTGCCGACGACGTCACTCGTCCCTGAATGCCATTGAGCCACATTTCGCGCAGATAGGGTCCGCCGAGAATCACCACCGCCGGCGTCGCGAAGATCCAGAGCAAAAGGTGAATCCACGGCAGCACGCCCGCATCGACGCCGGTGAACGCGTCCGAATAGAGGAGGAGGCTGAACATCATGATATTCATGGAGAGAAAGCCTCCCACGCCGAGCTGGATCAGAAGCCATGCGGCTTCCCACTCTTCGTGTCTGCCGCTCTTCACCTGAAAGGCGATGCAACAGCCGTAGCAGCAGAACGCGCAAGCCTCACCGTTGAGCCTGCGCTCCATCGGGCGCAGGCCGACGGGCAGCGAACAATGGCTACAGAGGAAATCGCCATGCGCAGTCATGCGTGTCCGCCCAGCCAGGCAAGGCCGATATGCGCGTCGGAAGGCAGGAGACCACGGCCGAGCGTGATGAGACCGAGCAAAAGAATAAAGCCACCAGCCAGCCGCACGCCGCGCCGCCGCCAGGCTGGCCCGAGTATCCGGCCAACGCCGCCCATCATCAACATCGCGGGGAAGGTTCCCAGTCCGAACCATGCCATGACGAGAAACCCGGGAAGCGCTCCGGCGGTGCTCGCCGCCTGGGCGGCGAAGGCATAGACCAGGGGACATGGCAGGAAGCCGTTGAAAACGCCAAAGGCGAGCGGTGCGGCGCTGCTCCGGGCGGCCAACAGACCGCGCAGGGACAATGCAAATGTGCTGCCGCCAAATCCGATCGCAAGGCGATGAAAGACCTGCAGCAAGCCGAAGAACTGCAATGCCATGGCAATCATGAGCAGGCCAGCGACGGTCGCGAGAATTCGTTGGGCGATGTCTAGGGAGCCGTTCAAGAGCGGCGCCGCCGTTAGACCTTGCGTGGTGCAGATGACCTGACCGATCGCGCCCGCGAGCCCGCCCAGAAAGCAATAGGTTGTCAATCGGCCGGTATTATAGAGCAGGTGGCGAAGGATCGTTGCGCCTCCGCCTCGCTGATCGCGGCCCAGTGCGCAGGCAAAGCCGCCGCACATGCCGATGCAATGAAAGCTGCCTGCAAATCCAGCGGCGAAGATCACGAGGTAGTAGATCATTGGTGTTTTCGCAGCGCCGCGTCCGCGCCGCTATTGCCGCACAAGATAGACAAGATAGATGATAAAGCCGACGGTGCAGCCGCCATAGATGAGGAAGCCGAGCATCTGCGGCAAGCCGACGTCAGCGAGCTGGAAAACGGTGTCCTGTAGCATCCGCTGCTCCTATGTTAGCCGAAATAAAGACGAAGCACGTTTGTCGCCACCTCGAAGGCCAGGAAAAGGAGGTTCAATGCGGCGACCCCAAGAAGAATTCTGGCTACCAACATCTCCATCACTCCTGCCTTACCAGCCTTGCGACAGTCTTCTTAGAACAGACGGCCGGGACCGAGCCCGCCCCAATAGACATACATGTAATACAGCCCCCAGGCGAACAGCAGGCAGTAGACGACGAGAAGCCATATGGGAATGAATCCCACACGCGCCTGTATCAGGCCGCCGGCATAGTCTTCCAGTTCAGGGTGCGAGCTTTGACGCACTTCCAGTTCCGGATGCGTCGGGCTCTCCGGATCGCTGCTCTGCAGATCGCTCATTTTCCATTTCCCTTTCAAAAAACCCGTTGGCGGCTTTGTCGGTGCCGCTCAACGCGCCGGATAGGACACCCCAGATGAACAAGAACAGGGCCGCCAGGCTCATCATCATGGCGCCCGCATAGGGTCCGGTAACTTCAAAACCGAGCATGGCTATCCTCCTGCGGGCGCCTGTTCCTCGCCAGGCGGCGCTGGCGGGCCGGACGCCGGCACCGACGGATCGGGCACATAGGCTCGCTCAGGCTTGTCAGCGACCAGTTCCAGATCGTTCAGCGCCGCGCGGGCCTCCTTCTTGATCGAGAGCGGCTGCAGCGAAAGCGGGTCTTTATAGGCGGAAAGCGCCACCACGAAATAGGAAAGCGCCCACCGGTCCTCGTCCGGAAGGGAATCCCGATAGGACGGCATCGGCGTGCCGCTGAGGCCCGTAGTTATCGTCCGGAAGATGTCTTCGACGGCCGGGCCAGACTTGAACTGGCCGCTGGTGAGGTCGGCCGGCACGGTGGCGAACCCGAGATCATCCTTGAGGCCGGCAGCCTTCTCGCCGTCGCCCTTGCCACCTTGGCCGTGGCACTCCCAGCACTTCGCCACCTGCCAAACCTCCTTGCCACGGTCCAGCATCGTCTGCGACGGGGTCGGCGGTCGCCCGATATACAACGGTGGGCCAGGCGGTTCCTCGACGAAGAAAGCGTAAGGACTGGCGGGGTCGGAACGGTCAACCGCCAGCTCATACTTGATGTACTGGATCACCGCCAGCCGATCGTTGAGCGGCAGGTCGTACCACGGGGGCATTGCCGTGCCGCGGATGCCGCGAGTAATGGTGCGCAGCATGTCGCCGTCCGTGGGCAGGGGCTCCTTTGTCAACCTGAACTTGAAGACTGCGGACGTGAAGTCCCTGGGCCGCTGGTTAAACATAAAGGTGGCGGCCGGCCCGTTGCCGTCGCCTTTGGCACCGTGGCAACCGATGCAGCGGCGCTCATAGACTTCCTTGCCATAGGCAATCCATTCCTCGGAGCGCGGCATGGTCGCATCCATGACCTCCAGGCTTTGCGGCTCGAAAAGATCGCGCCATTTACCCCGGTTCGTGCCGAGCTTCTGGACGTAGGAAACGAGCGCCGCCAGCGTTTCCGTCTCCGCCGCGATGCTGACGGTTTCTCCTGTGTATTCTTCGTTCGGCGTCAGGATGATCGGCTTTCTTTTGCGCGCCTTCAGCGGCACGAACAGCAACCCGTACGCATTCGGCGTCAGCTGGATCGCTTGCTGGCTGTCGAAGTCGAAAAGGCCTTCGGTGACCTCTGTCCTTTCCAGGGTCCGATTGCCAGTGCCGTCGTCAACGATACGGACGGCTGCATCGGGTTCGTGGAAGAGGCCGCGATATGGCGCCATTATCGAGTCCGGCACCAGCATCCGCGGATTGTAGAAGTGCGCCAGGTGCCATTCGTCGCTGTATTTCAGGCCGACGCGCGTCAGGTCCGGCCCGATCCGGCGTGTGCCTAACAGGTGCGGCACGTCATAGGCGTATTCGCCCGCCTCGCTGACCGGTCCCCAGCGGCGGATCTCGCCGGTCACCGGCCGCACGAATTGCGAATGGCAATACCAGCAGCCTTCGCGCAGGTAAACGTTGCGGCCGCGACGCTGCTGCTCGGTGTAGTCCGTCGCCTCTGAAACCGTCCATTTCAGCTGGCCGAAATCCGTGCGCACCACCGAGGTCACGCGCGTAGTTCGCGAGGACGGCTCCACGAAGGGCAGCACGCCCTGCGTGATCACCGCAAGGGTGATGCAGAAGACGCCGGCGAACAGCGCGAAGAAGCGAACGTTCACTGCGCGGGCCCTCCGGCCGGGGCCGGGATAGGCGCCTCCACCGGCCCGCGGACGCGTCGCGCCTCAGCCGCCGGGCTGGTCAGTGCGGTCAGCATCAGATTCACCACCAGCAGCGACATACCGATATCCATGCTGATGCCTGCCAGGGTCCGCGCCAGCCAGTAGGGCTTCACCCAGACGAGCGAGTCGAGCCATTCGACCCCATTCATCCATTGATAACCCTGCTGCAGCCCGCCCGCTGTGAGGACCAGGCCCATGGTCGCGATGCCGACGGTGATCAGCCAGAACGACCAGTTGCCGAGCTTGAACGACCAGAGTTCGCGCCCGAACAGCCGCGGCCAAGTATAGACGAGGCCCCCCATCGCCCAGACGACGAAGGTGCCGAACACGGTGAGATGCGAATGCGAGATGACGAAATCGGTGAAATGGGTCGGCTGCTGCAGCTGCCGCAGCGCCTCGGTCGAGCCCTGGAAGCAGCCGACGAGATACATGAGCGAGCCCATGATCAGGAACTTCGCCGGCAAGTTCCTGCCGAACTCATGCCACTTGCCCATCATGGTGCCGAAGAAGTTCACCAGCACCGTCCACACCGGAATGATCAGCAGCATCGACGTGACGACCGCCAAGGTCTCGGCCCAGTCCGCGATCGGGCTGTAGAGGTAATGGTGGATGCCGACGAACGGGTAGAACAATGCCAGGGACCAGAAGCCGACCAGCGAGAGCTTATGGGCATAGAGCGGATTTCGCGCGCTGATCGGCAGGAAATAGTAGATGATCACGTAGCCCGCGGGCGTTAGCCACAGCCCGACGATGTAGTGGAGATAGAGGCCATGGAAGGCGGCGCTGTTGATGCCCGAGATCGTGTACGGCAGGATGAAGCTTCCAAGCACGAAGTTCATCGTCGTCCACACGAAAGTGGCGATCAAGTACCATAGTGCGACATAGATCGCCGGCTCGAGCCTTCGACTGATCGTGATCAGGAATTGCGCGGTAGCAACAGCCACTACGATGAAGAATGCGACCTTCGCATAGAGCGGAAACTCTCCGGCTTCCAAACCGTCACTGTCGCCGAACAGCAAGCCGACCAAACCGGCAAGCGTTGCGACGTTCCAGACCCATGCGAGGAGAACCGACCACTCAGACCATATCACCCGCACCCCCGACAGACGCGGCACGAGATAATAACAAAGGCCGATGAAAAGCGTCGAGAAGGCGCCGAAGATGACACCGTTGACGTGGACCGGGCGCAGCCGGCCGAAGGTGAGCTCGAGGTTTCCCGATCCGAGATAGTCGGGGTAGTTGAAGGTGCTCGAGATCAGGACGCCGACGGATGGCGTCACCATCAGCCAGAACATGCCGAAATAAAGCCAGGTCCGCACGACCCGGTTGTCGACCAGCGCATCCAGGTCCACATTCGCGAACTTGCCGCGCAGCTCCATCCCAGTCTCTGCCAACGCATAGACCTCCCCGCGCGGTTCCCGGGCCGCACCACTGCTTCAACCCCACCCCTCCCGATGGGACTCGCTTCGAGCTCCCGTGAAGCCGGTGCCGGCTATCGACGAGACTAGTACTTGCCTGGCACCAACACCGAGCCGGTGTTCGACCAGGTGATGTACGCCTCGAGCGCCTTCATCGCCTCCGATTCGGGATCGATCTTCTCGCCCTGGTTCGGTTTCTCGATGCACCAGTTGATCATGTCGCGCAGTGTCGCGAACTTAGCCATCGACTGCTGGAACTTCGGGAACGCCTGCGGGTGGGTATCGGAGGCCATCGGATGGCACATGGCGCAGGCCCACCCGGTGGTCGACAGCTTGACGCCCAACTGCTCCGCCATCGCCGCATCACCGTGGAACAGGAGGTCTCCCTTCCTGACCTCCTCCATGAACGCTTCTTGATAGAGTTTCAGCTGCTTTGGCGTCACCGGATCCTTATTGGCACTGGCCGGCCCGACGACGACGGCAGCTGCGACGACTGCTCCTGCGACTGTGGAACGCCTCAGAATGCAGAGGAATGTCGATGTGTTTATCATAGCCACCCCCTCTATGGATTTGCCCACGGGTACTGATTGTCGGCGATGCGTGGCCGTATGACCTCCTCAATGCTCTTGTCGTGGTCCTCCGGCGTCTGGACGAACACCTCCTTGCGCCCCCACATGATGTACTCGACATCGACCTTGTCGTCGGCGTTGACGTTCACGGTTTCCCAACCGACCCCGTCGAAGGGATCGCCCGGATCGACACGGATCATCGGCTTGGTCAGCTTGGGCACGCCTTCCGGCGCATACGGCCATGGCCAGGAGGTCGCCAGCATTCCGATCGAGCGCATGCTGCCGATCTCGTTGTAGAGCACCTGGTGGACGTGACCGTGGATGTTGGTGACCTTAGTATAAGGCTTCAGCACGTCATTCACTTCGCGCCAGTCGCGCACCCAGAAATTCCAGGGCGGGTAGTACTCGTACAGCGGATTATGGCTGAAGATGACGATCGGTTTGGACTTATCCCAGTCGGCGAGTGTCTTCTGCATCCAGTCGAGTTGCTCGCGGCCGACACCGGCCCACGCGCCGGCAACCGTGCCGTCGAGGGTAGCCATGTGGCCCATGCGCTCCTCTGGCGTCATCTTCTTCGCTGTCCAGTAGTCCGGTCCCCGGCTGACCGTATCGAGCCCGATGAAGCGCACGCCTTTGTGATCGAAGGTCCAGTTGGGTTGGCCGAACAACTCGCCCCACTTCTTGCCCATATCCAGATACCAGTCATGCTCGCCCGGGATGTAGTACTTCTTGATCTTCAGATCCTTGAGGAGCTCAACGCCAAGCTCAAGTTCCTCGATCTTTCCGAGCTGGGCCAGGTCGCCGCCGAAGATCAGGAAGTCGGCCGGCGGATCCATGGCCTGGACCTCTTGCACCGCGCGCACCACCTTGTCGACGAAGCGCGTGTTGAGGGATCTCTCGTAGAGATGGGTGTCCGAAATCCAGGCAAATTTGAAGGGCGCTTCGGCGGCGTGAGCGACGTCGATAGTGTTGAGCAGCGGCCACCACGCGAAGGTCTGGCCGACGGAAGCAGCACCGAACAGCAGCGATCTGTGAATGAAGGTGCGGCGGGTGATTTGGAGCGAGTCGTCGGGCCGTACTCCAGGCGGCTGCAGCACCGCATGCATTTCGCGCCGAATGCGGTCAAGCTCGTCAGACATCACGGTTCCTCCTCAGTGCAGACCGTTTCTTAAAGCGTCGGTCTTCTCGCAGGAGCGCGACCCTGTTGAATCAGTCGGTCGCAAATTTTTCTTTATTTTTTCAGTTCAACCGTCAGACTGGTGGCCTTATTCTCCTCTACCTTTACGGGCTGCTCGATGGGCCCGGTGAAGGGGTGGATCGCCACGAGTTTGTAGTTGCCCGGCGGAACATCGGTTATGCTGAACTTGCCATCGGCGCCGGTGACCGCGTAATAGGGATTATCCACCACATAGACCCAGCCTTCCATCCAGCCATGCGCGTCGCAGTCGACGCGGACAGTGCCGGCCCGCTTCAGTTCGACGGGTATCCGCTGGCCCTTATTGGGCAGCGCCAGGTTGAAGGCGGTTCGCTTGCCATAATAGCCGTGGGTGTTGTGGAGCATTGGGTCGCTGTTGACCACCTCCAGCGAACCGGCGGGTATCATCTGAACCGCGGGCTCAAAGCGGCATTTGAGGTTGTTAAGCTCAGGCGGCTTTCCGGGCTCCGGCCAGGCCTTTCCCTGTGCCACGTCGACCAGCTGCACCGCCGCGTTCAGCACGGCCTGGTCGCTGCCGACTTCGATCAGCGGCTCCTCGCGGGGGTCGCCGCACACCTCGATATCCTTGGTGGGGATGATCTTTGTTGTCGGCACGTCGCCGCGGTAGACGATCGTACCCTCGATCGTTCCGCCTCCCGTGACCGGACCCACTTCGTAGGCTTGCGCAGGCGCGGACATTGTCGCAACGACAGCGATTGCTGCTAGCCCGCTCATCAATTCGCAAATCGTCATAAAAGCCACCTCCTTCGTGAGGGATGAGGGGCAACTTTTAAATATAGAGCCAAACCACTACCATGTCTAGCCATTCAGCAACAAAATATGATAAAATAGGACGGTTTAGGCGAGTTTGTTAATCACAAACACACGCGGTGGGTTTTGGCGTGTCATTCTCGAATTGCCGGAGGTACTTGATGAAGCGACGGCATGGATTGCTCCGCCCCTGGGCCTACGGTCCGGAAACCCTCTTCTGCATCATATTCGCAGCGGCCCTGTCGATCTGCCAACCGCTCGTGCGGGCTGACACGGCGCCTGTGACGGTCGGTGGCCCATTCACGCTCACGGCGCCGGACGGAACGACGGTCACCGATGAGACTTATCGCGGCAAATGGCTGCTGGTTTTCTTCGGCTATACGTCTTGCCCCGATATCTGTCCGACGACTCTGTCCGAAATCGCCGCCGCGATTGAGGAACTCGGTCCCGACGCTGCAAATCTGCAGCCGCTCTTCATCACCATCGATCCTGAACGCGACACGCATGAGGTGATGGGAAGCTTTACCGCGGCGTTCGATCCGCGCATCGTCGGACTGACCGGCAGCCCGCAACAGATTGCTGCAGTTTCGGAGGCATATGGCGCCTATGGTGTGGCGCGCCAGGGTGAGGTGGGCGGTGACGACTACCTAATGGACCACGGCACCTACATCTACATTATGAACCCACATGGGCAATTCGTGGAGGGGCTAGACGCTGACACGCCAAGCAGCGGCATTGCCGCTAGGTTGGGTGAGCTGGTGCGATGACGCGAGCCCCGGGATGATGGAGATCACGATTATGAAGTTGATCGATGCGTAGAAGTTGCCATCCGGAAGGAGAGCGGCGATGCAAAGGCATACAAAGGAAGCTTCGGAGCTTAAGGCATTGATCCTCGCGGATCTTCATAAGGAGCCGGGGTGCGGGCACGTTACCGATTTTGTGATTCAGCGGCTCGAAACCAAGGAGAACGGGGCAAACTGGACTGTCAAATATCTGGATCCTAATCAAGATAAGGTCTGCGAGACGATACTGATAAACATCGCGCGAATGTTGCAGCTCAACTTCGACCTTCCTGAACGCGGGTCGTGAGGAACGATGCGAGCAGGATCCGCGCGCATCGCGCTTCGACATAATTCGGATGCAAGCAGGGGAATCGGGCGATGGCGGAACCCACAGCGTTGCACACCGGCAAACCTGGCGGCGTAAAGAACGTCATTGCGTCGCGGCGATTTGGACCTCCGATGACCGGAGATGCGGGCGATAAGGCCGATGGGCAAGGCCGTATCTTAGGGCCACGCAATATGAGTTATGACGGTTTCTTTGCAGATGCGATCGCGCGTCTGCAGGAGGAACGGCGCTACCGTGTGTTCGCGGACCTTGAGCGCCTCGCCGGACGCTTTCCCAATGCCGTGTGGCATTCCCCGCATGGACCGAAGGACGTCGTGATCTGGTGCTCCAACGACTATCTCGGGATGGGACAAAACCCAAAAGTGGTCGCCGCCATGGTGGAGACTGCTACCCGCCTGGGAACGGGGGCCGGCGGGACGCGCAATATCTCCGGTACCAGCCATCCGCTCCTAGAGCTCGAGAGCGAGCTTGCCGATCTTCACGGCAAGGAGGCGGCGCTGGTCTTTACGTCCGGCTATGTTTCGAATCAGACTGGCATCTCGACCATCGCCAAGCTGATCCCCGGTTGTCTGATCCTGTCCGATGCGCTCAACCACAATTCGATGATCGAGGGCATCCGCCAGTCCGGTACGGAGAAGAGCATCTTCCGCCACAACGACGTCGATCACCTCGAGGAATTGTTGAAGGCGGCGGGTCCGGACCGGCCAAAACTCATCGTCTTCGAAAGTCTCTATTCGATGGGCGGCGACGTCGCGCCAATCAATCGCATTTGCGAAATCGCCGATCGGTACGGCGCAATGACCTATCTCGACGAGGTCCATGCTGTGGGCATGTACGGCCCTCGCGGCGCCGGCATCGCCGCGCGCGACGGCGCCATGAACCGGATCGATGTGATCGAAGGCACGCTCGCCAAGGCCTTCGGCTGCCTCGGCGGCTATATCACGGGAAGTGCTGTGCTGATCGATGCGGTTCGTTCCTATGCTCCGGGTTTCATCTTCACCACTGCGTTGCCGCCGGCGATCTGCGCAGCGGCCACAGCGGCGATCCGGCATCTGAAAACCTCGCAGTGGGAGCGCAAGCGCCAGCAGGACCGCGTCCGGCGGGTCAAGGCGGCGCTGGGTGCCGCTGCGCTGCCGGTCATCCTGAGCGACACCCATATCGTTCCGGTGGCAGTCGGCGATCCGGCGCAATGCAAAGCGGCGAGCGACCTGCTGCTGAGCGATCACGACATCTATATCCAGCCGATCAATTATCCGACCGTGGCGAAGGGAACTGAGCGGCTGCGCATCACGCCGACACCTTGTCATGAGGACATCATGATTGATCGGCTCGCAGCAGCTTTGTTCGATGTCTGGAATCGGCTCGGGCTGCCACGGGACAATCTCGCCTGAGCGGCCGAATGAAGCTTCGCCGTTCCCCGTAGATTAGGTCTAAGGATCAAGGAAATGGCTGCCAAGGAGATCATGTTTTCGTTCGAGGCTCGCGACAGAATGCTGCGCGGCATTGACACCCTGGCGAATGCGGTGAGCGTCACGCTTGGCCCGCGGGGGCGCAACGTCGCGATCGGCAGGGAGCACGGCGCGCCGCGGGTCACGAAGGACGGCGTGACCGTCGCCAGGGAAATCGAACTCGACAACAAGTTCGAGAACATGGGCGCCCAGATGGTGCGTGAGATAGCAACAAAAACCTCCTATCAGGCCGGCGACGGCACGACCACCGCCGTCGTGCTCGCGCATGCGATCGCCCGGGAGGGCGCCAAGGCGGTGGCCGCCGGCATGAATCCCATGGACCTGAAGCGCGGCATCGATTTCGCGGTCGAAGCCGTCGTCGCGGAACTCAAAAACAGTGCCACGAAGGTCACCTCGAACGTCGAGATTGCGCAAGTCGGCACCATCTCGGCCAACGGCGACAGGGAGATCGGCCGCTGCCTCGCCAACGCCATGAAGAGGGTCGGCAATGACGGCGTGATCACTGTCGAGGACGGGACGTCGCTCGAAACCGAACTCGAATTCGTCGAGGGCATGCAGTTCGACCGCGGCTATATCTCGCCCCATTTCATCACCAATCGCGCAAAGATGCGGGTCGAGATGCAGGATGCCTATGTCCTCATCAGCGAGAAGAAACTGTCCAGTCTGAACGAAATACTGCCGCTGCTGGAGAAGGTGGTGCAGGCCGGCAAGCCGCTGCTCATCATCGCCGATGATGTCGAGAGTGAGGTGATGGCGGCGCTGGTGGTCAACAAGTTGCGCGGCGCTCTCAAGGTTGCAGCCGTGAAGGCGCCGGCCTACGGAAACCTCCGCAAGGCGATGCTGCAGGATCTCGCACTGATGACCGGCGCAACGGTGATCTCGGAGGATTTGGGCATCAAGCTCGAGCATGCTTCCCTCGATATGCTCGGGCGCACCAAGAAGGTGATGATCGACAAGGCAAACACCACGATTGTCGGTGGCGCCGGCAAGCGGGAAAGGATCGAGGCCCGCATCGCCGAGATCAAGCTCGAGCTTGCGGAAACCACCTCCGATTTCGACCGCGAGAAGCTCCAGGAGCGGCTGGCCAGGCTCGCCGGTGGCGTCGCCGTTATCCGGGTCGGCGGTGCAACCGAGGTCGAGGTCAGGGAGAAGAAGGATCGCATCGATGACGCGATGAACGCGACAAGAGCCGCGGTTGCAGAGGGCATTCTCCCCGGCGGTGGGGTCGCCTTGCTGCGCGCCGGCAGGGCGCTCAAGAAGCTCAAGGGCAGCAACGAGGACCAGCAGGTCGGCATCGCGATCGTCAGGAAGGCGATCACCTGGCCGGCTCGGCAAATCGCGATCAATGCCGGCCTGGAAGGCTCGGTCGTCATCGCCGGAATCCTTGAAAACGACGACAACGCCTATGGCTACGATGCCCAATCGGGCGTGTACGGGGATCTGGTGTCAAAGGGCATCATCGACCCGGCCAAAGTGGTGCGAACGGCGCTCCAGGGCGCAGCCTCGGTGGCAGGCCTCCTCATCATGACGGAGGCCATGGTGGCCGAAGTGCCTGGCCCGCCGCCGCCGGAGCTTCCCGGTCACGAGCATCATCATCACGATATGGATTTGGATTTTTGACCGCTTTGCGGTCGTAATCCGGGCTCGCGGCAATCAACAATGATCTCGTCCGCTATCGAAGTGAGACAAATGGTCGAGGATCACGGTATCTAAGGTCGGCTCATGGCGCGAAGTTGCCGACCGAGATGGGTCAAAGTGGCACAATTTGCCATCTGGAGCCGGAGCGAAGTCAACAGAAATGCGGCCATTGAGAGGAATATCTCTAGGTCGCAACCACCGTGACAACTTATATCATTTCTCGGTCATGCGGCCTTATATCCGAGGTTTTGTAACAAATTTGCCCGTCTCCCAACAATCGGGGCCAATTGCAGACCTGTCTCTTTCGCCAAACTCAGTTAATGCCCAAAACTATCGCGCTTGAACATGGCGCGATAGCTTCTGGCTGCCTCTACTAAATATCCGGCTGCTGCGCTTTCACCGGCCGGACTTTCCGCTGACGGAGGTCAGGGCCATGAGCAAGCTTCGCGCGTCCGGCCAGATATGTCTGTCGGCGCTGCTCGGCAATTCACCTCGTTTCTCCATCTCATAGATCGTGCTGTCAGCGAATGGGACGATCAACCTGAGTTCATGCCGCCTTATGGTCCGTGGCAGGCACGTCAGAACCGTTGCGGGACCGGAGCAGCCCACCGGATCGCTGTCCTCATCCTCGTGATTGGGCATCAATCGAGTGGGAGTAAGGGGCAATCGGTCGGCGCTATTCGGCGAGCAAGGCCAGATCATTGCAGTCGGCTGTTGTGTCGCAGCACGAGGCCGACTGCGCCGAGCAATGCGTCGTTCTCTGTGTGCTTGCCAACAATTATCCGCGTGCGCAGGGCGGGCGCGAGATCGCGGGACTTGATGAGCGTGTGGCGTTCATATGACGCGATCAGCGGTGCCAGGAGAATATCGCCCGCCAAAGCCATGCGGCCACCGATAATGATGAGTGGCGGATTGATCACCGAGCCGATCAAGCCAAGACCACGGCCGGCGAACTCGGCGGTGTCCTCGATCATCCGCAGCGCCCCGACGTCGCCCTGTTCAGCCATCATGATTACCTCGTCCATCGTGACCGGCCGCCGCACGATGCGCGAAATCTGCTCGAGCGGCCGGGCAAAGCTCGCATAAAGCTCGAGGCATCCGCGATTGCCGCACCGGCAAAGATCGCCGCTGGGATCAACGCTGATGTGCCCGAATTCGCCGGCACCGCCGGCGATGCCAGTCACCAGCCGGCCATGCTGGACAATGGCCCCGCCGACGCCCAGATCGATCTTGAACAGCACGAAATCATCTTGGCCGACAGCCGCGCCCCACATCAGCTCCGCAATGGCCGAGCAGTTGCTCTCGTTATCGGCGAAAATCGGCTGTTCGAGAACCGGCCCGAACACATCGCGGATGTTGACCCCGGCCCAGGTCGGAACAATACTCGCACGCTGCACCACTCCTTCGCGGCTGACAGGGCCCGAGACGGAAACCCCAACCCCCAGGAGCCCCGCCATCGGCAGACCGTTCTCTTCGTAGGATTGGGCAATTGCTGACTTGGCGAGCTGGGCCGCCTGTTGCGGTTGGTAGTCCAGACCCATGGGGATAGTTTGTTCGGTAATGACAGAATGCGAGACGTCGGCGACGACGCACCGCATCTCATCGAGGCCTAGGTGGATCCCGATACAGGTGCCCGCAGCGGGATTGAGTGTCAATGTCGTCGCAGGCCTGCCGATACCCCTGATCCCGTCATGGTGGGTCGAGGATTCGATCACCATTCCGGACTTTCTCAAGCCATTGAGCGCGGTTGAAACCGTCGACCGCGCCAAACCAGTGATGCGGGTAATTTGCGACGCAGAAAGCACGCCGCGCTCACGTAGACATAGAACGATCAGGCTCTCCGGTGACGCGGAGGGTCTGTCGATCAGCCAATTTCTAAGCGAAGGTTTGTTCATGATGAGCACAAAGGACGTTGACTGATAGCTCAAATATGTCATCTTGGAAAGAACGGAGATTACTGCATCTCCGTCTGCGACGAGCTCAATTGCGTCCACAGGCGGTCGATACGAACCGTAACATCACATGGGAGTGAAACGATGGAATACCTGAGGACGGCCCTTGCGGCCGCTGCGGCGTACACCTTTGTTGCGGGAGCCGCGTTCGCAGAGCCCAAGACCAACCTGTTGCATCAATGGGCGACCGGATCGGACGCCCAGGCTATCGCCAAGCTCGGCGAGATGTTTACCGCCAAGGGTGGCACCTGGCAGCAGACCTCCATCGCGGGCCACACGGCCAACACGCTGGCGAAATTGCGCGCCGACGTGATCGCCGGCAATGCACCCCCCGCGGTGCAGCTCAAGGGACCCGAGATCGCCGAATGGAACGAGACCGGCATGACAGCCAATCTCGACGAACTGGCGACAGCGGAAAATTGGGAGAAGGTCGTCGCTCCCGAATTGCTGCCGGTGATGAAGCCGACCGGCAGCTGGGTAGCGGCGCCGATGAACATCCATCGCATCAACTGGCTGTGGGCATCGCCGAAGGTCATGCAGGAAGCAGGCGTCGCCGAAGTGCCGAAGACATGGACAGACTTCAACGCCGCCTGCGACAAGATCGTGGCGTCAGGCAAAATCTGCATCTCGCACTCGACCGCCGACTGGACCGATTCGACGGTCTTCGAGGTCGTGGTCTACGGAATCGATCTCGATCTCTTCAAGAAGGCCTTCGTCGAGGGTGACGTCGAGGCAATGCGCAGCGACGGCATGGTCAAGGCCTTCGAGCAGTTCCGCACGATGACGACGAAATATATGGACCCTGGCATGAACGGGCGCGACTGGGATACCATGTCGCATCTGGTCGGCCGCGGCGAGGCCGCTTTTCACATCATGGGCGACTGGACGCTCGGCCTGCTCACGGCCGGCGGCTTCAAGGAGGGCACCGACTATGTCTGCGCCCAGGCCCCGACTGATTGGGGCAAGCCGGGCTTCATCCTGAATTCCGACTCGGTCGTGTTCTTCCAGCAGAAGGATCCGGACTATGTCGAGGGGCAGAAACTGCTCGCCAGCACCATCCTGTCGCCCGAGTTCCAGACGATTTTCAATCAGACCAAGGGCTCGATCCCGGCCCGTCTCGACGTCGATCTTTCGAACGGCTTCAACCCCTGCCAGCAGCTCTCCCAGAAGGACCTGCAGGCGTCGATCGATGGCGGCACGCTTGTCCGTTCGATGGCGCATAACATGACGATCCCGCAGAAGGTGCGCGGTGCGATCATGGATACCGTCACTGAATTCGTCGCGACGCCGGATATGACCGCGCAGGACGCAGCTAGTGCCATGGCTGATGCGGCCGAAGCGCAGATGTGAAGAAGCTGCCGATGATGGCCGGGCGCCGGCGCGCCCGGCCTGACTTCCCCGGAGCAGCCGATGTCCACACATGACCTGACTGTACCGGTTGCGTCTCCCGCAACCCCGTGGCGGGAGCGCCTGGGCACGATGGTGCCCATTCTGGTGCTGGCGCCGTCGCTTGCGGCGAGTTTCATCTACGTCTTCGTCTTCACGATTTGGACGCTGTATCTCTCGCTCTCCAACTCGTCGCTGATGCCGACCTATTTGTTCGTCGGTCTGGACAATTATTCTTCGCTCTGGGCGAACCGGCGCTGGAACATCGCCTATACCAACCTCTTCCTGTTCAGCGGCTTCTATATTGTCGGCTCGATGGCCATCGGACTGATTCTGGCGATCCTGATCGACCAGCGCGTTCGCGGCGAGGCGGTTTGGCGTACCATCTTCCTCTACCCGCTGGCGGTGTCCTTCATCGTCACCGGTACGGTGTGGAGCTGGCTCTACAATCCCGTCGACGGCATCCAAGCCTTCGTGCGGGGGCTCGGCTGGACCGACTTCAGCTTCGCCCTGACGGCCAACCGCAACACCGCGATCTATGCGGTGATCATAACTGGTATCTGGCAGTCGTCCGGCTTCGCAATGGCGCTTTTCCTGGCTGGCCTGCGGTCGGTCGATCCGGATCTCGTCAAAGCAGCCCAGATCGACGGTGCGTCGGTTTCCCGAACCTATCGGAAGGTCATCCTGCCGACGATCGCCCCGATTTTTTTGGCGGTGGCGGTCATTCAAATCCAGTTCGCCATCAAAACGTTCGACCTGGTGGCGGCGTTGACGCGGGGCGGGCCAGGTGTGTCCACTACATTCCCGGCGATCTACGTCTACGACCTGATGTTCCAGCGCGGGCAGATCGGCGAGGGTGCCGCTGCGGCGATGATGATGCTCGCCGCCCTTGCGGTTGTGCTGGTGCCCTATTCCTTGTGGATCGTTTGGCGCAGGCGGGCGGAGGGCCGCAATGGCTGAAATTGCCCCCAACCCCCGGCATGATCCCGAAGCGGCGGCGGCTACGCGGCGATATTTCTGGAACCGCTTTCTTACCTATGCGGTGCTGACGCTTTTCGCTGTCATCTACCTGGCACCGCTGCTGGTCGTGGTCTTCAACTCGTTGCGGGAGCAGTCGGAGATTGCCCGCAACGGCCTCATCTCGCTGCCGCGCAGCTTCCGCCTCGACGCGTGGGCGGAGGCTTGGGGTACTTACTGCGTCAGCGGCACCTGCGAAGGCATGAAGCGCAACTTCTTCAACTCGCTCTGGATGACGATTCCCGCGACGGTCATCTCCACGCTTCTCGGCGCCATGAACGGCTATGTGCTGTCGAAATGGCGCTTCAAGGGCTCGGAAATTCTGTTCAATCTGATGCTGCTCGGCGTCTTCATGCCCGGCCAGATCTCGCTGATGCCGTGGGCGTTCCTGCTCGGCAAACTCGGCCTAACCAATTCGACATACGGGCTGGTCTTGATTCACGTCGTCCAGGGCATTTCGTTCACGACCCTGTTCTGCCGCAATTTCTACGTCAGCATACCGGACGACCTCATCAAGGCGGCACGCATCGACGGCGCCGGCTTCTGGCGGATTTTCCGCAAGATCATCCTGCCCCTGTCGCCGCCGATTTTGATCGTCACCGTCATCTGGCAATTCACCGGCATCTGGAACGAGTATCTGTTCGGGGTCGTCTTCACCTCCGGCCAGCAGCAGCCGATTACGGCGGCATTGGTCGCGCTCACTGCCGGCGGCACGACCGCCCGTGCTTACGATGTGATGAGCGCAGCCGTGCTGATCGGCGCGCTGCCGCCGTTGCTGATCTACCTGTTCGGTGGAAAATACTTCGTGCGCGGCCTGACGCAGGGCGCCATCAAATGAGGCATCGCCCATGTCCGCGCTGATGATCCGCGACCTTCACAAGAGCTATGGCGGCCTCGAGATTCTGGCCGGCATCAATCTCGAGGCGCGGACCGGGGAATTCATCGCCCTTGTCGGTCCCTCCGGCTGCGGCAAGTCAACCTTGCTCGCCATGATCGCCGGCCTGGAAACCGTCACGTCGGGTGAGATCTGGATTGGCGACCGGCTGGTGAACTCCGTGCAGCCCAAGGACCGCGACATAGCGATGGTGTTCCAGTCATACGCCCTCTATCCCACGATGACGGTGCGCCAGAACATCACCTTCGGCATGGAAAGCCGAGGCGTGCCCAAAGCGGAGCAGGCAGAAGCGGTAAAGCGGGTTGCCGCACTCCTGCAGATCGAGCAGTTGCTCAACCGCAAGCCCGGGCAATTGTCGGGTGGCCAGCGGCAGCGCGTTGCGATGGGGCGCGCCCTGGTACGCGACCCGAAGCTGTTTTTGTTTGATGAGCCCTTGTCCAACCTCGACGCCAAGCTGCGCGTTGACATGCGCACCGAAATCAAGAAGCTTCACCACCGCGTCGGCAAGACGACTGTGTACGTCACCCACGATCAGGTCGAGGCGATGACGCTCGCGTCCCGCATTGCGGTGATGAACCAGGGCTCGGTGCAGCAGTTCGACACGCCGAAGCGGATCTATGACCGGCCGACCAACATGTTCGTAGCCGGTTTCATGGGATCGCCGGCGATGAATTTCATCCCCGCCCGGCTTACCGGCACAACCAGCATCGCGGTGCGCGCTGCTGACGGCAGCGACGCCACTCTTGCCCTTGCCGCTCCGCTGCCTGTCGGTGCGCCAAAGGACGTGGTGCTGGGTGTTCGGCCCGAACACATCTACCGCTTCACGACCGACTTGAAGTCGCGCAAACCGGCTGTGCAGTCGATGCAGGCGCCCGTCGAACTGGTCGAACCGACGGGGGCCGAGACACTTGCCGTCCTCAGGCTAGGCGACCTGGAGATCACTGGCCGTTTCGAGCCGGATGACGCTCCCATCATGGGCGAGACGATAACGCTCGGCATCGACATGTCGCGCGCCTGTCTGTTCGATCCAACAACCAAGGCGCTTCTGTGATCTCATGTCCAAACAATTCGCGACTTATCCGAGCTTGACCGATCGCGTCGTGCTGATCTCCGGCGGTGCCTCCGGGATCGGGGCCGATATGGTCCGCGCTTTCGTGGCGAATGGCGCCCGCGTGAGCTTTCTCGATGTGCAGGATGAACCCGCGGAGGCATTGGTGCGCAAGCTCAGCGGTGCCGGTGGGCGAGCTCCGTTGTACC
>NZ_RZSW01000700.1:0-2607 GCF_003997375.1 Mesorhizobium sp. M5C.F.Ca.IN.020.29.1.1
GTTCATTGCCGCAACGGGGCCGACGGCCCGATTGGCAACAAAGCTCACTAAAAAGACCCAGAAAGCAACAGAGGTCTTGAGAACCGAGGGGCTTGGGCGGTTCCTCCAACTGTCGGCCTTGTCGCTGAGCGAACCGTTTAGGTCGCGATGGCTCCGTCGTCGCGTTGCGACGGACGCAAGGCAGGCATTGTCCAAGCTCAAGGCAGCAAGGCGAAGTCGCGGATTGTTTATCGATTGTGGTTCGAACATCGGTCAGGGATACAAATACTTTTCCCGGTACTACACACCCGACCGCTACGACTTCGTTCTGGTCGAGCCCAACAAGAATTGCCTGGCGCACCTTTATGCTTTGCGCTCAGAAAAGGCGACTATGGAGATCATCAGCAAGGCGGCAAGCGTGAAAGATGGCTACGCCGAATTATTTGGTCCCCCTCCGGGCCGGTCGGAGCCCACCCACCAAAGTTGCTCGATCGTCCCTGACCACAACGAAAGCTTGTATCAATCGCTGCGATTTGCCCCGGACCTTGTCGAAACGTTTTCGCTGTCACAGATGATCCGAGCGAAGCATGAGCTGTACGACGTGGTCGTTCTCAAACTCGATGTAGAAGGGGCAGAGTACGAGATCCTTGATGACTTGATCAGGTCCGGAGTCCATCGCGATCTTTATGCCGCATACGTGGAATTCCACTCTCTCAAAATGCGGAATTCTGAGAGACGAAAGAAACACGTCGTGGAATTGCAAATCAGACATGCATTTCCTTGAGGCAGGCACGCGCTTCAGCGAATGGATATAGCGTCGGTGATCGGGGGGATAGGAAGCCTGGTCGACATGACTGGACGCTGAATGGTTGCCCGGATCCCTGAGTGGTTCGGTGCCGAACCGGGGCGTTTCAATTTACCAGATCCGAGCCCAACGACGCCACAGTCTTCAGCGCGCCGTCGAGCATGTCGCCCTTCTCGTCCTTCAGCGCGGCTTCGCGCAAGCGCCGGATCCAGTCGGCGGCGTCGGCGCGGCCCTCGAGCAGATCGAGTGCCGACAGCACGCGGTCGAATTTGGACTGGGCGCGGGCATGTGTGTCGCTGTAGCCCTTGATCAGGCGGCGACAGTTGAGGATTTCGGCGGAGAGTGCGTAGTCCTCCCTGACATGGCCGAGCGCCAGCGCATACCAGCGCTCGAGATGTGCGGTCTCGACCTTGTGGCGCAGCAGGCGACGGCGCCAGCGACGCAGGCCGCCGATGAACCACAGCGCGACGAAGCCGGCGAAACTGTCGGTGCGGATGTGGCGGCCATGGTTGATGCGGCGGTCAAGGAAGGCGGCAAGCTTCGGCCGCGTCTCGATGTAACTGCCGAGGCCGGACGGCAGCGTGCCGCAGAATTCCTCGATGCGCGGATGGAAATATTCGGTCACCTGGAGGATCGTTCCCTCCTTGACACCGACCTCGCGGCGCACCCGCTTGTCGCGCGTCGAACGCGTCTTCAGGTCGGCGACGCGGATCATGTCGTCGTAGCACATGGCGTTGGCCAAATGCTTTGCCGCTGATATCGACAGCACGTAGTCATGCTCGGCACTGTCCAGAGCGACGGCCCGGTCGAGCCGGTCGAGATACTCGCCGCCATAGGCGATGTCCTGATAGTCGACGACTTTTTTCAGACCGCGAAACGCCATGTCGTGCAGGGGAAGCGGTAGCGCATCGACGCGCGCCGCAAGGTCCTGCCAGCCCTTCAACAGGCTTTCCGGGCCGCTCACCTTTGCCGCCGCGCCCGAGCCGGTTTCAGCAGCTTTCGGCTCTGTGATCTTGTCGCCCAGAGGTGGCGTGTTCGTGATGTCGCGGGCGCGATCAAAGGACGCGCCGAAGGCGGCGAGGCTGGCCTTCACGCCGCGGCCGCCGGCACTGATCGCCTGTTCATAGCTCTCGCGGGTGAACGGCAAGGCATCGGAGCCGGCCAGCGCGCCGAGCAGGCTGGCCGAGATCATCGAGCCGTTGTCGGCGGCGATCTTCTCCATGTCGAAGGCGATGAAGCGCTTGGCCGCCGTTTCAGCCGTGGCATGCACCTTTGAGGACGAGGCGCGGCCATCGCCGGGCTCGACCTTTTCCGAGACCGCGGCGATGCGATGCGACGAGGCAATCAGCGTCGTGCGCTCCGGCGTGACGAAGCCGCGGATGATGGCGCGGCCGGCTTCCATCAGTTCGGCGGCGATCAAGATGTCGACGTCGCCCTGCGAGGGCGACAGCGCAAAGACCGGCAGGCGACCGGTGTCGCGGCACATTTCGACATAGTAGATCGTGGCGCCGGTGCGCTGGGCGACGCCGGCGACCGAGGTCGATTGCGCGACATAGTCATTGCGTTCGGCGACGTCGGTGATCCAGTCGGCGAGCACGCCGCCGCCCTGGCCGCCGACCGCCAGCACGGCAAGCTTGATGACGCGCTCGTCTTCGGGAGCACCGGCGTTCGAGCGCGATGAGGGAACGGCGTCAAGCATCGGCGAATGTCAGGCGCCGGCTTTCCCGGCGCCGCTGCAAGAGGTCGATCGTGGCGCGACGCGCGGCTTCGAGCAATCGGTCCCAGCGGCTGGGATTGTGCACCACGTCGGCGCGGTAGAAGGA
>NZ_RZSW01000701.1:0-2598 GCF_003997375.1 Mesorhizobium sp. M5C.F.Ca.IN.020.29.1.1
CCCACCCACTCCAGACCGCCACCCGATGGGCCGAAAATGCGCCGCCCGCCTGGCATTCTTTTCTGCCCGGGCGGGTGTTGTGGCGAACTGGCCCGAAGGGCAGCCTGAGCGCAGCTATCCAGTCCGCGTTCGACCCCGGTTTGCGGACGCCGCGTACAAGTGGAGGAACGATGCCAGGCTACAATCATCTCTTTATTCCCGGCCCCACCAACATCCCCGAGCAGGTCCGTCAGGCGATGGACCTGCCGATGGAGGACATGCGTTCCCCGCGATATCCGGAGCTGACCCTGCCGCTTTTCGCCGACGTCAAAAAGGTTTTCAAGAACCAGAGCGGCCGCGTCTTCATCTATCCTTCGTCCGGGACCGGCGCCTGGGAAGCGGCGATGACGAATGTGCTCTCGCCCGGCGACCGTCTGCTGATGAGCCGCTTCGGCCAGTTCTCGCATCTCTGGGTCGACATGGCCGAGCGCCTCGGCTTCGAGGTCGACTGCCTCGACGGGGAATGGGGTACGGGCGTGCCGGTCGAGCTCTATGCGGAGCGCCTGGCCGCCGACAAGGCGCACAACATCAAAGCGGTCTTCGTGACGCACAACGAAACTGCGACGGGAGTTACCTCCGATGTCGCGGCCGTCCGCGCCGCCCTCGACGCCTGCGGCCATCCAGCGCTGCTCTTTGTGGATGGCGTTTCGTCAATCGGTTCGATCGATTTCCGCCAAGACGAATGGGGCGTCGATTGCGCCGTCTCCGGTTCGCAGAAGGGCTTCATGCTGCCCGCCGGCCTCGGCTTCCTTTCGGTCAGCCAGAAGGCGCTCGAAACCGCCAAGAGCGCGCGCCACATGCGCTGCTACTTCTCCTTCGAGGATATGATCAAGACCAACGACACTGGTTACTTTCCCTACACACCACCGACGCAGTTGCTGCGCGGCCTGCGCGCCTCGCTGGACCTGATCTTCGAAGAAGGCCTCGAGAACATCTTTGCCCGCCACCATCACCTGGCAAACGGGGTCCGCGTGGCTGTTTCCGCCTGGGGCCTGAAACTCTGCGCGACAGAGCCCAAGTGGTATTCCGATACGGTCTCGGCGATCCGCCTGCCCGAGGGCATCGACGGCGTCGAAGTCATTCGCCACGCCTACCGCGCCTACAACACCTCGCTCGGCAGCGGACTGAGCAAAGTGGCGGGCAAGGTCTTCCGCATCGGCCATCTCGGCGCGCTTAACGAGGTCATGGTGCTGGGGGCGCTCTCGGCCGCCGAACTCACG
This sequence comes from Mesorhizobium sp. M5C.F.Ca.IN.020.29.1.1, assembly GCF_003997375.1. Classification (NCBI taxonomy): domain Bacteria; kingdom Pseudomonadati; phylum Pseudomonadota; class Alphaproteobacteria; order Hyphomicrobiales; family Phyllobacteriaceae; genus Mesorhizobium; species Mesorhizobium sp. M5C.F.Ca.IN.020.29.1.1. Next base: position 1,260 of record NZ_RZSW01000701.1, read on the forward strand.
CTGCTCGATTGCGGCCTGACGATCGAGCCGGGCTCGGGCGTGGGAGCCGCGATCAACCAGTTCCGATCCGCCGCCATGACGGCAACCGCCAAAGCAGCCTGAGAAGACCAAGGAGAGGAATTTATGAGCCATACGATCAATCACCTGCGCCGGCTCCGGCTGCAACGCAGCGAACTCGCCGTGCCGGGCTCGAACACGGAGATGATCGGGAAGGCAGCCAGTTCGGACGCCGACTACATCTTCCTCGACATCGAGGATGCGGTAGCGCCGCCGGACAAGGAGCGCGCCCGCGCCAATATCGTGGCGGCGCTGAATGAGATCGACTGGCGGGGCCGCGGCAAGACCATCTCGGTCCGGATCAACGGCCTCGATACCCACTACATGTATCGCGACGTCGTTGATCTCATGGAGCAGGCCGGCGACCGGATTGACACGCTGCTGGTGCCCAAGGTCGGCGTGCCCGCCGACCTCTACATGGTCGAGGCCATGATCAATCAGATCGAGATCGCCAACGGCTACAAGACCCGCGTTGGCCTCGAGGCGCTTATCGAAACCGCACTTGGCATGGCCAATGTCGAGGCCATCGCATCCTTCGGTGGCCGGCTGGAAGCGTTGCATTTCGGCGTTGCCGACTATGCCGCGAGCGTCAAGGCCCGCACCGTCAACATCGGCGGCCTCAACCCCGATTATCCAGGCGACCAATGGCATTTCGGCTTGTCGCGGATGACGGTCGCCTGCCGCGCTTATGGCCTGCGTGCGATCGACGGTCCCTTCGGCGATTTTTCTGATCCCGAGGGCTACAGGGCCGCCGCCCGCCGTGCTGCCGCCCTCGGAATCGAGGGCAAATGGGCCATCCATCCGAGTCAGATCGCGCTTGCCAACGAAATCTTCTCGCCGCCCGAGAAGGAGGTCGATCGCGCCCGCCGCATCATCGACGCGCTGAAGGTCGCCGAGAACCAGGGCAAGGGGGCAGCCTCGCTCGACGGAAAGATGATCGACGCCGCTTCCGAACGGATGGCGCGCAACGTGCTCGCCACCCATGAAGCCATTGCTTCAGCCCGCTGAGAGGAGGACGACATGGACATTCACGAATATCAGGCCAAGGAACTGCTTTCTCGCTACCAAATCCACGTTCCCCGCGGCGGGCTCGCCTACAGCCCTGAACAGGCAGCCTATCGCGCCAGTGAGATCGGCGGCGACCGCTGGGTGGTGAAGGCACAGATCCATTCCGGCGCCCGCGGCAAGGCCGGTGGCATCAAACTCTGCTCGTCCGATCACGAGATCGTCGAGGCCGCCGACGCCATGCTCGGCCGCAGGCTGGTGACCCACCAGACCGGGC
>NZ_RZSW01000702.1:0-2595 GCF_003997375.1 Mesorhizobium sp. M5C.F.Ca.IN.020.29.1.1
GTCCTCGATGGTCTGCTGACGTGCGGCGAGGGCCAGCGGATCGGGATTTATGGCGAGCCAGGTGGTGGCAAGTCGACGCTGTTGTCACAGATCGTAAAGGGTGCCGCCGCTGACGTCGTCATAGTGGCGCTCATAGGCGAACGTGGACGGGAAGTTCGTGAATTCATCGAAAGGAATCTTGGTGAAGAGGGCCTTCTCCGTACGGTCGTCGTGGTTGAAACCTCCGACCGCTCGGCGGTGGAGCGTGCGCAATGCGCTCCAATGGCGACTGCGCTCGCGGAATATTTTCGCGATCAGGGCCTACGCGTTGCCCTCATGCTGGATTCGCTGACGCGCTTCTGCCGCGCTATGCGCGAAATAGGCCTTGCTGCGGGTGAGCCGCCGACGCGACGGGGCTTTCCTCCTTCCGTTTTTGGCATGCTGCCAGGCCTGCTCGAGCGCGCCGGCATGGGTGAGCGGGGCTCAATCACGGCCTTCTATACGGTGCTTGTAGAGGGTGATGGCACAGGTGATCCAATCGCCGAGGAATCGCGTGGTATTCTCGATGGCCATGTCATCCTCTCACGCGCTATTGCGGCGCGATCGCATTTCCCCGCTATTGATGTGCTGCAGAGTCGCAGCCGCGTCATGGATGCAGTCGTTTCGGGGACACATCGCAAGGCAGCATCCATTTTCCGCGAGCTCCTATCGCGCTATGCCGAGACCGAGTTCTTGATCAATGTTGGCGAATACAAGCCAGGTGGAGATCCCCTGACTGACCGGGCCGTCGCGTCAATCGACGAACTGAGGGAGTTTCTGCGCCAGAGCGAAGATGACGCGTCAGATTTCGAGGAGACGGTCGCATGGATGTCGCGTCTGACCGCGTGAACTGGGTTCAGTCTTCGAGGTTACGGCTTCTGAAGGAAATGCAAGAGCGTCGTGCCCTTGGCGAGCTGTCCAAGAAGGAAGCCCAGCGCGATGTGGCCGCCTCAGCCGTACAAAATGCCGCTAGGGAGCTTGCAATGATACAGCAACATTGTTCAAGAACAGAAGCAGCGCTCTATCAGCATCTGATGTCACTCGACAACTTGTCTAGCGCAGCGCTCGACCGTCACCGCCTTCACACTGAACAGCTTGCCGCTGAGATCACTTCCAGACGGCAGATGCTTGATGATGCCCAAATCGCTCAAGAGGAGGCTGAGATGGCGGCGTCCAGGACGAGGGAGCTATGGGTCATATGTTCGGCGGCAAGGGACAAATGGCAACAAATCGAGGACGACGTGCGGCGCGCCGTCGAGACTCATTCGGAGGCCGCAGCCGAGATCGAGGCCGACGACGAGATACTGCTGAAATATGCGAGGGGGTCGCTTGCCTAAATGCCGCGCAACCGGATCCGACAGTCGCAAGAGGTCGTCCGAATGACACGACCGTGCAGTCTTTGATAGCCGCTGCGGTCACACCCGCCATGTTCGAACCAGTTCTGAAACTGTCCCGCACGGTTGTCTCGTGGCTCAATGATACAGCAGCGCCCCGCACGCCGTTTCAAAGCCGGATCAACGAGGTGCCGCTATCGGTGCGAACGGCAGGGCTTGTCTGGCAGCAGGAACCTGCTGCCATTCCGATGCTTGACTGCGTCTGGAGAGTGGGAGCCGAAACGGTCATCTTGTCGCTGTCGCGCCCGCTCGTAGAGGAGTTCATCACGACAGTGCAGAACGGCTTGGCCTTCCCTTCCGAGCCAACTGCTTCGCTTATTCTCGAACTCGCTCTTGAGCCGCTTGTCACTCGACTGGAGGAGACGACGCGTCTGAACGTGCAACTCGTGCGCGTATGCGAAGCCACGATGCTGGCTCCTCATCTTGAACTCGACATCATTTTCGGCGCGGTCAAGGGCAAGGGCCGTCTATTCCTGTTCACGCCTCTTGACGGCTTAGTACCGCCTGCGTTTCGCGCGCTAGGCGAACTGCTTGCCCAGTTGCCGCGGCAGCTGGGCGGGCTGCCTCCAGAGCTCTCGCTCATTGTTGCAGGAGAGGTCGGCACGCTTCGCCTTCCTGCGGCGCTTCTTCGAAGCGCATGTGTCGGTGATGCATTGTTGCCCGATATTGCGCCGTTCGGCCGCGGCCAGATCACCCTAGCTGTCGGCCAGTTGTGCGCCGGGGCGGATCTTGACGGCGATGAATTAATCTTGCGGGGGCCTTTCCGCCCGCGACCGTGTCCTTTGGAGAATGCGCATATGACACAACCCGGATCGCAACTGGAGCTTACTAAGGATCTCGACGATGTCGAGATCGTGCTTGTCTTTGAATGCGGCCGCTGGCCTATTTCTCTTGGGGAATTAAGAAGTGCCGGCGAAGGGCATATTTTTGAACTTGGATGGCCGATCGACGGCCCGATCGACATAGTGGCCAATGGTCAGCGTATCGGGCGTGGCGACATTGTCCGCATCGGAGAAGAGCTGGGCATCAGGCTCCGTGGCGGGTTTGCATGCAATGAGTGAAGCTCAGCCGACAATCCTGGCGCTTCTTGCGGTTACCGCCGGACTCGGTCTGCTGGTTTTAGCAGTTGCCACGACAACGGCCTTTGTAAAGGTATCAATTGTTCTTTTCCTCGTCCGCAATG
>NZ_RZSW01000703.1:0-2594 GCF_003997375.1 Mesorhizobium sp. M5C.F.Ca.IN.020.29.1.1
GACGCGCGCCGCCCAGTAATCGACCGCGCCCTTGCCCTTGCCCATGCGGACTTCGGTCGGCTTCGACGTCACCGGCACGTCCGGGAAGACACGGATCCAGACGCGGCCGGCGCGCTTCATCTCGCGGGTGATCGCGCGGCGAGCCGCCTCGATCTCGCGCGCGGTGACGCGGTTCGGCTCAAGCGCCTTCAGCCCGAAACCACCGAAATCCAGATTGGTGCCACCCTTGGCGGCACCATGGATACGGCCCTTGAACTGCTTGCGGAACTTTGTGCGCTTTGGCTGCAGCATCGTTCTAACTCCAAATTCTCAACTGTCTCAGGCGTTTTCGCGACGGCGACCGCGTTCGCGCTCACCACCACCGCCATGCGCATGATCGCCCTCGGTGGCGCGGCGCTCCGAAGCCATCGGATCGTGCTCGAGGATTTCCCCCTTGAACACCCAGACCTTGACGCCGCAGATGCCGTAGGCGGTGTGTGCTTCGGCCGTGCCGTAGTCGACGTCGGCGCGCAGCGTATGCAGCGGCACGCGACCCTCGCGGTACCATTCCATGCGCGCGATCTCGGCGCCGCCGAGACGGCCGGCGCAGTTGATGCGGATGCCTTCGGCACCGAGGCGCATCGCCGACTGGACGGCGCGCTTCATGGCGCGGCGGAACGCGATGCGGCGCTCGAGCTGCTGGGCGATCGACTGGGCGACCAGCGTGGCGTCGATCTCGGGCTTACGCACTTCGACGATGTTCAAATGCGTCTCGGACTTCGTCATCTCCATCAGCTTCTTGCGAAGCTTCTCGATGTCGGCGCCCTTCTTGCCGATGATCAGGCCCGGACGCGCCGCATGGATGGTGACGCGGCACTTCTTGTGCGGACGCTCGATCACAACCTTCGAAATCGCAGCCTGCTTGAGTTCCTTCTCAAGATACTTGCGGATCTTGATGTCCTCATGCAGCAGCTGGCCGTACTCGCCGGTGTTGGCGAACCAACGCGAATCCCAGGTACGGTTGATGCCGAGACGCAGACCGATCGGATTGATTTTCTGGCCCATTATGCGGCCTCCACTTTTTCTTCGACTTCACGAACGACGATCGTGAGGTGCGAGAACGGCTTCTCGATACGGCTGGCGCGGCCACGGCCACGGGCATGGAACCGCTTCATGACGATCGACTTGCCGACATAGGCTTCCGCCACGATCAGCGCATCGACGTCGAGGTCGTGGTTGTTTTCCGCGTTGGCGATCGCCGATTCCAGCGTCTTCTTGACCGTGCCGGAAATCCGCTTGGCCGAGAATTCGAGATCGGAAAGCGCTGTCGCGACCTTCTTGCCGCGGATCAGCGCGGCAACCAGGTTCAGCTTCTGCGGGCTGATACGGATCGTGCGCAACACGGCGCGCGCTTCGTTGTCAGCAAGCCTGCGCGGAGCTTTGGCCTTGCCCATGATTATTTCCTCTTCGCCTTCTTATCCGCGCCATGACCGTAATAGGTCCGGGTCGGAGCGAATTCACCGAACTTGTGGCCGACCATGTCTTCGTTCACCGAAACGGGAACGTGCTTCTGGCCGTTGTAGACACCGAAGGTGAAGCCGACGAACTGCGGCAGGATGGTGGAGCGACGGCTCCACATCTTGATCACCTCATTGCGACCACCTTCACGAACCTTGTCCACCTTCTTGAGAAGGTAGCCGTCAATGAAGGGGCCTTTCCAAATCGAACGAGTCACTTGGCGTTACCTCTTCTTAGCTCTTGCGCTGATGGCGCGAGCGCAGGATGAACTTGTCGGTCGCCTTATTGGACCGCGTCTTCTTGCCCTTGGTAGGCTTGCCCCAAGGTGAAACCGGATGGCGGCCACCGGAGGTGCGGCCTTCGCCGCCGCCATGCGGATGGTCGACCGGGTTCATGGTCACGCCGCGGTTGTGCGGACGTTTTCCCCGCCACACAGTGCGGCCTGCCTTGCCGTCATTGATGTTGCCGTGGTCCGGGTTGGACACGGCGCCGACAGTGGCCATGCACGAGCCGTGGACGACACGCTGCTCACCCGAGTTCAGGCGCAGGATCGCCATGCCCTGGTCACGGCCGACGAGCTGGGCGTAACCGCCAGCCGAACGGGCAACCTGGGCGCCCTTGCCCGGCTTCAGCTCGATGTTGTGGACGATCGTGCCGACCGGCATCGAGGCCAGCGGCATCGCATTGCCCGGCTTCACGTCGACCGCTTCGCCGGCCACGATCTTGTCGCCGGCAGCAAGGCGCTGCGGGGCGATGATGTAGGACAGCTCACCATCGTCATACTTGATCAGCGCGATGAAGGCGCTGCGGTTCGGATCGTACTCGATACGCTCGACAGTTCCGACAATGTCGAACTTGCGGCGCTTGAAGTCGATGATGCGGTACGTACGCTTGTGACCGCCGCCGATGAAGCGGGCCGTGATGCGGCCGTAATTGTTACGGCCGCCCGACTTGGTCAGGCCTTCTGTCAAGCCCTTGACGGGCTTGCCCTTGTAGAGGCCCGAGCGATCGACGATGACCAGCTGGCGGGTGCCCGGCGTTATCGGGTTGAATTTTTTCAGTGCCATGTTTGTTGTCCTCGCGGTCTTGCTCAGAGA
>NZ_RZSW01000704.1:0-2594 GCF_003997375.1 Mesorhizobium sp. M5C.F.Ca.IN.020.29.1.1
GCCGTGCTCGGCTGCGCCGGCACGTTGAGCAAGTTGACGGCGCGGAGCAGCGTCGATTTGCCGGAGCCGGAGAGGCCCATCAGGACGGAAATCTCGCCCTCGTTGACGGTCAAATTGGCGCCGGCGCAGCCGAGCACGGCGCCGGTCTTCTCCAGGATTTCCTGACGCGTCGCGCCGCTGTCTACGAGCGCCAGCGCTTCCTTGCGCGCCGCGCCGAAGATGATGTCGACATTCTTGAAATCGACCGCGGCGCTCATTTGGCGGCTCCCGTGCCGATACGGCTGATCCGGTCGAGGATGATGGCGAGCACGACGATGGCGAGGCCGGCCTCGAGCCCGAGCGGGATGTTGACCGAGTTCAGCGCGCGCACCACCGGCTTGCCAAGGCCGTTGGCGCCGATGAGCGCAGCGATCACGACCATGGAGAGGCAGAGCATGATGCACTGCGTCAGCCCCGCCATGATGGTCGGCAGCGCCGCCGGCAGCTCTACTTTCCACAAGAGCTGGCGTTTTGTCGCGCCGAAGGCCTCGCCGGCCTCGATCATCGGTTTCGGCACCGAGGTGATGCCGAGATGGGTCAGGCGGATCGGCGCGGGAGCGGCGAAGATGACGGTAACGATGAGGCCGGGAGCGATGCCGAGGCCGAAGAGAATGAGCACCGGGATCAGGTAGACGAAGGTCGGCATAGTCTGCATCAGGTCGAGGATTGGCTGGAGATAGCGGTAGCCACGCTCGTTATGCGCCGCCCAGATGCCGATCGGCACGCCGATGGCCATGGAGGCCGCAGCGGCGGCCACGACCAACACCAGCGTCTCGACGGTTTCCTGCCAGAGATCCTGGTTGACGATGAAGAGGAGGCCGAGCGCGACGGCAAGCGCCAGCTTCCATGATTTCTGCAGGTACCAGGCAAGCCCGGCTATGGCGGCAACCAGGAGAACCGGCGGGACGAGCAGCAAAAGATCGACCAACCCGTCGAGAACGACGGTGAGCCCGTCGGCGATACTGTCGAAGAACCATTCGAAATTGGTGGTCAGAAAGTCGAAGAAGGTCTTGCCCCACCGCCCGATCGGGATCTTGAAGCTCGAAATCAGTTGCGAAACCGGATCCATGGCAAATGTCCCCTCATTCTACTTCGCCCTCCCCCTGGCGGAGTGGGTCGAACCGCGCAGCGGAGTGGGGTGGTCACGGTTATGCTCCGTTCTGCACCACCCCCACCGCGGCGCGTGCCGCGCCGACCCTCCCCGCAAGGCGGAGGGTGTAAATCTGCTACGAACCCAGCGCAGTTTTCACGGCGGCCGCGGCGTCGCCGCCGTCGAAGGTCGTCACACCGGCGAGCCATGGGGTAATCGCGTCTGGATTGGCCTTGAGCCATTCGGTAGCCGCGGCCTTCGGGTCGGCGCCATCATTGAGGATCGCACCCATGATCTCGTTTTCCATCTTGAGCGAGAACACCATGTTCTTGAGCAGCGCGCCCACGTTCGGGCATTCGGTGGTGTAGCCGGCCCGGACGTTGGTGGCGACGGTCGCGCCGCCGAAATTCGGGCCGAACACCTCGTCGCCACCCGACAGATAGGCCATCTTGATGTTGGCGTTCATCGGATGCGGCTCCCAACCGAGGAAGACCACGTCTTCGCCTGATGCGGCAGCCTTCTGCACCGCCGACAGCATGCCGGCCTCCGAGCTTTCGACGAGCTCGAAATCCTTCAGGCCGAACTTGTTGGAGGCGATCATGTCGAGGATCAGGCGGTTGCCGTCATTGCCGGCTTCGATGCCGTAAATCTTGTTGTCGAGCTTGTCCTTGAACTTGGCGATATCCGCGAAATCCTTGAGACCGGCGTCATAGGTGTGCTGCGGCACGGCGAGCGTATACTTCGCGCCTTCGAGGTTGGTTACGACCGTCTCGACCGACTTGTCTTCGAGATAGGGCTTTATGTCGGCTTCCATGGTCGGCATCCAATTGCCGAGGAAGACATCGACGTCCTTGTTCTTCAGCGAGGTGTAGGTGACCGGAACCGACAGGACCTGCACGTCGGGCTCGTAGCCGAGCGCTTCGAGGATAACGCTGGCGGTAGCGGTGGTGGCGGTGATGTCGGTCCAGCCGACATCGGCAAAACGCACCGGCTTGCAGCTTTCCGGCTCGGCGGCGAGTGCGCCGCCCGCGGAAAGAAATGCCGCCAGACCGAAGCCGGCGGCGAATAGTTTCATACGCGACATCATGTATTCTCCCATTGTGATCTATCGGCGAAGCGAAGTTGCGGTTTTGTCTCCACCTTGTTTCGTCAGCCAAACACCATTCTGGTGCGGTTTCAAGCGATAAGACAATCGCGACCAACGGCGCGGGCTGGCCGATCAGCGACACGTTCGCCGCTTTCTGGTGAAATGTCAGGACGCCCCCTCCCCGCGCCGGGACAACTCGGCTTAAAAGGGCGGCATGGCCAAGCTGTACTTCCACTACGCGACAATGAATGCCGGCAAGACGACGATGCTGCTGCAGGCCTCGTACAATTACCGCGAGCGCGGCATGACCACGATGCTGTTCGTCGCCGGCCACTACCGCAAGGGCGATACCGGGCTGATCTCGTCGCGCATCGGCCT
>NZ_RZSW01000705.1:0-2593 GCF_003997375.1 Mesorhizobium sp. M5C.F.Ca.IN.020.29.1.1
GTAAAATCTCCCAAGTCGGCTTATAAACTTTTACGTTTACGTAAATCCCAATCGATCTAACCGATTGAAATAACTCACTCCGAAATAATCGTTTGAATATTTTGTGCGCCGGGGCTATTGGGTGCGGCGAAATCTTTGCGGCTTCCCCGCAGCATTCCGGCCTCCTTCCTCGACGCCGTCATCAAATTCGTGAAGGATTTGGGCGCCGTCACAGTCTAAAGGGAAAACCTCCTGACATGGCACGCAACAAGATAGCGCTTATCGGCTCGGGCATGATCGGCGGCACGCTCGCCCACATGATCGGCCTCAAGGATCTCGGCGACGTTGTGCTGTTCGATATCGCCGAGGGCATCCCGCAAGGCAAGGGGCTGGATATCGCGCAGTCGTCGCCGGTCGATGGGTTCGATTCCAGGCTGACCGGCGTCAACGATTACGCCGGCATCGAGGGAGCCGACGTCTGCATCGTCACCGCCGGCGTGCCGCGTAAGCCCGGCATGAGCCGCGACGACCTTCTCGGGATCAACCTGAAGGTCATGGAGCAGGTTGGCGCGGGTCTCAAGAAATACGCGCCGAAAGCCTTTGTCATCTGCATCACCAACCCGCTCGACGCCATGGTCTGGGCGCTGCAGAAGTTTTCCGGACTGCCGAAGAGCCATGTCGTCGGCATGGCCGGCGTGCTGGACAGTTCGCGCTTCCGCTATTTCCTGGCCGAGGAATTCAAGGTCTCGGTCGAGGATGTCACCGCCTTCGTGCTCGGCGGCCATGGCGATTCCATGGTGCCGATGATCCGCTATTCGACGGTCGCCGGCATCCCGCTGCCCGACCTCGTCAAGATGGGCTGGACCTCGAAGGAAAAGCTCGACCAGATCGTGCAGCGCACCCGCGACGGCGGCGCCGAGATCGTCGGCCTGCTCAAGACCGGTTCGGCCTTCTATGCGCCGGCCGCCTCGGCGATCTCGATGGCCGAGGCCTATCTCAAGGACAAGAAGCGCGTGCTGCCCTGTGCTGCGCATCTCTCCGGCCAGTATGGTGTCAAGAACACCTATGTCGGCGTGCCGGTGGTGATCGGTGCCGGCGGCGTAGAGCGCATCATCGAGATCGAGCTCAGCAAGCCCGAGCAGAAGATGTTCGACAGTTCGGTGGCGGCGGTGCAGGGCCTGTGCGAGGCCTGCGTCAAGATCGCTCCGCATCTCGCCGCCAAGTGACCCGCCGCCAAGTGACCTGGAGACAACGCGCATGAACATCCATGAATATCAGGGCAAGGCGCTGCTGAAGGGCTTTGGAGCACCGGTGGCCGAAGGCGTGCCGGTGTTCGAGGCAAGCGAAGCGGAAGCCGCCGCCAAAGCGCTGCCCGGCCCGCTCTATGTGGTGAAGAGCCAGATCCATGCCGGCGGCCGCGGCAAGGGCAAGTTTAGGGAGCTCGGCCCCGACGCCAAGGGTGGTGTCAGGCTGGCGAAGTCGGTGGCCGACGTCGTTGCCAACGCCAACGAGATGCTCGGCCACACGCTGGTCACCAAGCAGACCGGCCCGGCGGGCAAGCAGGTCAACCGCCTATACATCGAGGACGGCGCCGACATCGACCGCGAGCTCTACCTGTCGCTGCTGGTCGACCGCTCCGTCGGCCGCATCGCGTTCGTCGTCTCGACCGAGGGCGGCATGGACATCGAGGCGGTCGCCCATGACACGCCGGAAAAGATCATCACCGTCACCATCGACCCGGAAAAGGGTGTGACGGCGGACGATTTGAAAGAACTCAACGGCGCGCTGAAGCTCGATGGCGAGGCCGCCAAAGACGGCGAGACGCTGTTCCCGATCCTCTACAAAGCCTTTCTCGAGAAGGACATGAGCCTGCTCGAGGTCAACCCGCTGATCGTCATGAAGAACGGCCGGCTGCGCGTGCTCGACGCAAAAGTGTCGTTCGACAACAACGCGTTGTTTCGCCATCCCGACGTGATGGAGTTGCGCGACATCACCGAGGAGGACGAGAAGGAGATCGAGGCGTCGAAATACGACCTCGCCTATGTCGCGCTCGACGGCAATATCGGCTGCATGGTCAATGGCGCCGGCCTCGCCATGGCGACGATGGACATCATCAAGCTCTATGGCGCCGAACCCGCCAACTTCCTCGATGTCGGCGGCGGTGCGTCGAAGGAGAAGGTGACGGCCGCGTTCAAGATCATCACCAAGGATCCGGCGGTCAAAGGCATCCTGATCAACATCTTCGGCGGCATCATGAAGTGCGACATCATCGCCGAGGGCGTGATCGCAGCAGTCAAGGAAGTCGGCCTGCAAGTGCCGCTGGTGGTGCGGCTCGAAGGCACCAATGCCGAGCTCGGCAAGAATATCATCAACGACAGCGGGCTCAACGTCGTCTCGGCCGACGACCTCGACGACGCTGCCAAGAAAATCGTGGCGGCGGTGAAGGGCTGATCTGGTGCCTCCGCACAAGATAAATCTGGTCGAGGCGGCGGATCAGAAGATCAAAAAGGTCTTCGATCCGCATATCGCCGGCGACGTCAACGACGCCCAGGTCAAGATCGCCAAGTTTGGCGATGTCTTCGACTGGCATGCGCATGACAATGAGGACGAAGCG
>NZ_RZSW01000706.1:0-2591 GCF_003997375.1 Mesorhizobium sp. M5C.F.Ca.IN.020.29.1.1
GTGTTGACCAGACGCATGACCGGCATCGTCATCGGGTCGATGGTCTCACCTTGCGCGGCGAACTCGTCGGCGACCAGAGCGGCGGCTTTTTCGGTCGGCAGCACCAGCAGCGCCTTGCCCGGCGTGCGAACCGGCTTGCCATCGAGATGAACGGCAAAACCAGCTTCGGCCGGGGCGACCGAAACGGCTTTGTAGAAGCGTTTCGGTCGCTGCGTCTTCATCTGGATTTGGGCACGGCGTACCGGATCCGGGTCGGACAGCTGCTTTCCCGCTTCGAGGTCGTTGAGAATATCGCGCATGCCGGAGCCTTTCATCCGGGGATCTGTTTTCGGGCCGGCCGATTCACGATGATCAGACCGGCTGCGATGAGGCCGAGTGCCAGGAAAATACGGATGGTCAGCGGCTCGTTCAAGAAGATGGCGCCGCACAGCACGCCGAACACCGGCGACAGGAAGGTAAAACTCGACAGGCCCGATGCCGGATAGCGCCGCAGCAGCCAGAACCAAAGCACATAGGTGAAGGCGACGATGTAGACCGCCTGGAAAAGCAAGGCCAAGGTCGGTAAAGCGGCGAAGTCGCGGACGGGCGGCCCGGCGGAAGGCAGCACCAAGGCGCCTACAATCGCAGCGCCGGCCAGCTGGTAGAGCAACAACTTCTCGGCGCTGGTTTCCGCCAATTTCGTGCGCTTGATGACGATGTAGGTCAGGGCCCAGAGTATGCCGGCGCCGAGACTAAGCAAATCACCAATCAGAGTCGCACCATTATCGGCGCTCAACTGGTCGGAGAACACCGCGACCAATCCGGCGAAAGCGAGCAGAAGGCCGACGAGCCGGCGCGCGGTGATGCGTTCGTTCAGCAGGAAATGCCCGCCGACCAGTACCCAGAACGGCATGGTGTTGACCAGCAAGGTGTTGCGCGCGACGGTCGTCTGTTCGAGCCCGACATAGAGAAACAGGAACTCGAGACCAAAAAGCGCGCCTGCCAGAAAGCCGGCGACAAGTGTTCCGTCGCGGCTGAAAAGCGCAATGCCGCGCCAGCGGCACCAGGCGAGGACGCACAGCCCACCGATGACCGACCGTGCGATCGACAGGAAAACGGGATCGTAGCCGGCATAGGAGATCTTGGCGGCGACGTAGTTCAGCCCCCAGGAAAAGGTCAGCCCGACCATGATGGCGGCGGCGGCCATGTCGACCCTGTCGCGGCGGTCGAGCGTATCGGTGGCCACACCCACTGGAACTAGTCCTCCGCGCTGGCGTCGTCGAAGCCGATCAGGTTCCAGCTCTGGTGCATGTGCGGCGGCATCGGTGCGGTGACGTCGATAAAACCCTTGTCGGGATGCGGGATGACGATGCGGCGCGCGTGCAGATGCAAGCGGTTCTGCATACCGCCGGGAAAATCCCAATTGGTGTCGGCCTCGAAATATTTGGGATCGCCGATGATCGGGCAGCCGATGTGAGCGGCATGGACGCGAAGCTGGTGGGTGCGGCCGGTGTAAGGCTCCATCTCCAGCCAGGACAGGGTCTGCGCCGCCTGCTCGACGAGCCGGTAATAAGACACCGCGTGGTCGGCGCCCTTTTCGCCATGCTTGGCGACGCGCACCCGGTCGCCGTCGGGCGTCGGCTCCTTGATCAGCCAGGTCGAGATCTTGTCCTCGCGCTTCGGCGGCACGCCCTTGACAAGCGCCCAGTAGGTCTTCTTGGTCTCACGCGCCCGGAACGCCTCGGCAAGCTTCATGGCGGCGAGCCTGGTGCGGGCGACGACCAGCACGCCTGACGTGTCGCGGTCGAGCCGGTGAACCAGACGCGGTTTCTCACCCTTCTGGCTGCGCCAGGCTTCCAGCATGTCATCGACATTGCGGGTGACGCCCGAACCGCCCTGAACGGCGAGGCCGGCCGGCTTGTTGAAGACAAACACTTTCGGATCTTCGTGGATCAGCATCTTGGCCAGAACGTCGGCGTCGCCCTGGTTGCGGATTGAGTGACCGGTGAGCGGGCTCTCGCCCTTCTTGTCGACTTCGAGCGGCGGGATACGAACCGTCTGGCCCGGCTCGACGCGGGTATCGGCCTTCACCCTGCCGCCATCGACACGGATCTGGCCGGAGCGCAGCAGTTTTTGCAGATGGCCGAAGCCAAGACCCGGAAAATGGGTCTTGAACCAGCGGTCGAGCCGCATGCCGGCCTCGCCGGCCTCCACCGTGATCTGTTCTACGCCTGCCATTGCTCGTTTTTACCCGTTTCCAGCGCATGACCTGAAATCGATTTTCGGAAAAGGATCATGGGCAAAATCAAAAAGCTACAACGTCCTTTGCGCGTTCCAAGGGACACGCGGTGCTGTAAGCGGGGGCAATAGCATTAAGGCAGGCTTCTTGCGAGCCAAAGACCCAGAAACAGGGCAATGATCGCGCCAATCAGGCTGGCAAGGGCATATCCGAACGCCGGCAGCGTCGCGCCGCGCTCCCACAGCGTCGCGAAGTCGAGCGAAAACGCGGAGAAGGTGGTGAAGCCGCCGAGGATGCCGGTGGCGACGAACAGCCGAAGCTCGTTCGATCCGCCGTAGCGCCGCGCCAGGGTCGTGATGAACAGGCCCATGGC
>NZ_RZSW01000707.1:0-2581 GCF_003997375.1 Mesorhizobium sp. M5C.F.Ca.IN.020.29.1.1
CCATATAAGCTTGCATGGTCAGATATCAACTTGCCTTTGTTTTTCCATTTTGATAGCAGAACGTTGCGCGGTCGTATTGTAATTGCGGCGCGAATGGCGATTCATTATGTGGATAGATGGTATAATCAAACGACGTTGTTAAAGCCGCCGCTGCGGCAGGTTCTTCGTAAGACAAGACGATCCTTGCGTCGCATGTTTATCTGACCGACCGTTCACGAGTTTTTGATCTTGGAGCGGGATACAATCATCGAGCTTCTCTAAAAAGTATAGTATAATGCGATTACTTTGCAGGAGACTATGATGTATGGCGTAGATGTTGAGACTGTCGGCGGCGGCCTGGGGGGCTCCATCGCCGCCGCGACGCTCGGGCGAGCTGGATTCTGGGTCGCCCTGATCGACGCGCATCATCCCTATCCGGAGGATTTTCGCTGCGAGAAGATTGAGGAGAAGCAGTTCAGGTTGCTTCGCGAGACTGGCCGGTTGATGGAGGGGATTGTTGCCGCGTCAACGCTGTTCACCGAACTGTGGATTGCACGGTTTGGTCGCGTGATGAACAAGCGCCCCTGGTTTGATTTTGCAGCAAAAGACGGAGTCTTGAATTTTCTTCGACACCGTTTGGTTCGCTGTCATGATCGTGTTGTCAATGAAGTGGTGGGCGAAGGAGCGGGAATTGAATAATACTGATGTAGCGGTCCTCGGGGGTGGTACCGCCGGCTCGTTAGCCGCTGCGATGCTTGGCCGGATGGGGATTTCGACGATCCTTATTGATATCCATCAAGTCTATCCGGTGGAGTTTCGCTGCGAAAAACTCGATGGCGACCAAGTCGACTTGCTCAAAAAAACCGGGCTGGTGGATGCCGTATTGGCGGCTGCGACACCGATGACTGAGATATGGGTGGCCCGTCGCGGTTATGTCATTGGTAAAAAGCAAGGGAAACACGGCGAGCCCTGCGAATATGGGGTGGCTTATGAGGATTTGGTAAATGTTATTCGCCGCCAGATTCCAGATAGTGTCCAATTCATCTGCGCTAAAGTGACCAAAATAACGACGAGTTCCGACCGGCAGGAAATTACCCTGTCAAATGGTGACACATGGTCGACCCGATTGATTGTGGTCGCGACCGGCTTAAACAATGTCGTCCGGGGTGCGATCACGCGATCCGAGATCAGCAAATGCCACTCGATCAGTGTTGGTTTTGATCTCACCTCTAAAGCTGGTTTCAAATTTCAAGCTTTAACGTATTCTGCGGAAAAGCCAGGGCCTATGGGTTATGTGAGCCTGTTTCCGATTGGTTCAAGAATGCGCGCCAATGTGTTCGTCTACCATGGTGATATACGCCATCCGTGGTGTCAGGAAGTGCGCACATCGCCGTTATCTGCATTGTATTCGGTAATGCCCCGATTGAAGCGTCTCCTTGGTGATGCTGTCGTGTCAAGCGATATTCAGATTCGACCCGTTGATCTTTACGCTGCACAGAATCATGAACAGCAACCCGGTCTGGTATTGGCTGGTGACAGTTTTGCTACCAGCGATCCGGCGGCGGGTACCGGTCTCAATAAAGTGCTAACCGACGTTGATCGGTTATGCCATCATATTCCGACATGGTTAGCCACGCCCGGAATGGGGATCGAGAAAATTCAGACATACTACAGAGATCCCGTCAAAGTTACCTGTGATGAATGGTCGCTTGGTGAAGCATTTTACAACCGATCACTGGCGTCCGATACAACGCTTTTATGGCGTATTCGTCGGATGGGCTGGATTGGTCTCGATATGATGGGGATCTCGATCCCACAACTTCGCTTGATGGCGGCAAGCGCAGTTCGTTAAGGAGCAGGCTGAGCTGGTCTTCATGCCGGGTCTCCCGGCTACTGTTGAATGCCATTCTCGAGAAGCGACGTTCCAAGACCATCGCTAGGTGTGCGCGCGGCCGGCAAGCTCTCGCCGGTCAGCGGCAAGGTCGGGACCGGCGAACCGGCCGGCTCTCTTGGCTCGCTAGCGCCCACGCTGATGTTGACGAGGTCGCCTGGCTGCAACAGGGTCATCCCATCGGACTCGATGCTGACCGGCCCGGCTGCCGATTGCCGCACGATTTGATAAGTTGCGCTGTTTGCGTCCTTCGCAAACTGTGCGCGGGTCACCGGCAACGTGTACAGGACGCCTTCGCTGGCGTTCAACTCGCGCACATTGGCCGCGATCTGGCTCTCCGTGGTCTCGATCTCGACCTCCAGATCGTTCCTGAGGTCGGCCCGGGTCCGCAACACCTCAGACTCTAGCCAAGCGAGGCGCTGCTTGGCGCTCGCGTATTGGTTGCGGGCGTCCTGCCGACGCTGTTGCGCGTCGGACAACTCACTCTGGATCTGATCCATCACCGTCATGCTGAGAACTTTGCGGTCCACGAGCGTGCGCATGCTGTTGACGCGCTCCTGGCGCAGCTTGATGAGTTCGTCGAACGACTCCATGCGCGCATAAGCGGCAACATCCTGCTTGGCCGCCTCCAGCGCACGCATGGTCGCGCGCTCGCGATCCTTGCGGGCCGTGGCGACGGCCTTGCGCCGGTCGCTCTGCTCGTTCACGAGG
>NZ_RZSW01000708.1:0-2574 GCF_003997375.1 Mesorhizobium sp. M5C.F.Ca.IN.020.29.1.1
TCCTCAAGCTGCCGCGCGAGGTCGGCGGCGAATGTCTCATCGATAGGATGCCAGCGGCGTCTTGCGGCGAGGGCTGCTGCGGCAAGAGGCCAGCCCGTATCGGGATCGTAGACGACTTCCGCGATATCGGCCTCGCTGTCAGTAGCCAGAACCGTCGATACTACAGTTCGTGCATCGATCGCGACGAGGGCAGTGCGATCGCGGCCGCGCGAATCGAGCAGGAACACCACCTCACCGTCGGCACTCAAGCCATCTATATGCGTGGCCAAGGAATCCTCTGCAGGGATTTCAAGAAAGGGAACCCACTCTCCATTCCCTTGTCGCTTGAGGACTTCGATCGACCCGTCCTGCCGCACCCGCTCGCCAAAGCGCACAGCGAGGCCGGCGTCGGCATGCAGCCGGCTGAAACCGGGATTCTCGAACACGGTCATCCGCCGACCGGTCGTTACGTTGGCCCGAACGAGGTCAAAGCTTTGCCGATTCCTGTGATTAACACTGAACAGGATGTCGGAAGGAATACGTCGCGAGGTGCGATTGAAGAGCGTTCGCGTACCGCCATCAGGCGTCAGCGCGACCTCCGCTCCCGTGTCCACGTCGATGCTGAACGCCTGATAGTTCTCATCACCGGCAGAATCGCGAAAGACGACGACATGCCGTCCGTCCGCCGCCCAAAACAGCGCCGGCGAAACGGGGCGGACAGGTCCGCCGGTCAAGCGTCGGGCGGAAGCTGTATCAAGGGCCTCCGCTACCATTACGCTCAACATCCCGGCTTCGTTCTGGAGCCAAGCGATCCGGGCGCCATCGTCGCTCAGTCGCAGATGCGATCGGAGCGGATCGGCGAACGCGACCTTTCGCGTCAGTAAAGCGGTCCGTCGCCTATGACCTGGAGCAATTACGCCTTTGTTGGCCACGCTACACAGACGCCGCCAGGGCCGGTACCCCACCGGCCTTGGGCGAACTGTGCCCGATCCGGGTTCCTGGATGACCGGGTACGATCAGGCCTGCTTCCGACAGCAGCGACAGGTTCGTCCAGACAGGCGCCATGTCGGGAAGGGGAACCGCGAGATTCGCGAGTGCCTCCGCGACGGTGTAATAGCCATTGAGGCGGTGTAGCAAGGGTGCGGTGAAACCGGTGTCGATCATGAAATGGCGTGGCTGACTGTCGTTGAAGAACAGGACTGTGTGGCGCCACTCTGCCACCGAATCCAGGAGTGCCGGGTCGGACAGCCGGTCGCAGTCCATGGCAAGCTGGCCGACGGCGAAGCGGAATTCCATTTCTGTCACGCCCTCCCGCCGATAGAGCGGCGTCTGCGCCAACCATTGGTCCGCTTCGACATGCCAGCCGCAGACTGGGGACAGAACGATGCCGCCCCGCCTCCATTTTAGAGCAGCGAGGATGCCTTCGAAGCTGGCAAGTTCAACCAGGATCTCGGCCTTGCGTTCGTCAGGGCACAGTGCCCTAATGGTGTCGGGTAGGCTTGAAAGATAGGTCTGCATCACGCCCTCGTATTGATGGCTCTCGCCATACATGAGGTCGTGGTTTCTGAAGACAAGAGCGCCCAGCGCTCTGCAAAGATCGACGGGACGCTCGAACCAGCCTTTCGAGAGCAGCGTGGCCGTGCGGGGAAAGCTGTTGAAGAAATCGGTCCCATGGCCGATCAGCCGCGCTGCGATCATATCGCTGAGGGGGAAACCGCCGCTCTCGAAGATCGCGCGCGGCGGCAAGGGCGAGTGTACCATTTTGCGATCGCCTGCCCGCCGCGCCCAATCCGTGTCGGGCAGAATGGAGGCTTGGTAGAGATTGACCCGCATGTGCCTGTCCAGCAGGTAGTTCACGGATTCCTCGAAAGATTTCAGATTGTCGCCCGGTATGCCGATAATGAGGTCCGCCGCGCCCGTCGTCGGAATATTCTTATCCCGGATCGCCGCCAAGTGGCGCTCGAAGCTGTGGGTCTTCCAACGTCCGCGCCCAAGCTGTTCGAGCACATCCGGATTGGTGCTCTGGAGATCGATCTCCACATAGACATCCGCTTCGCGGTAGAGGTCGAAAAGCCGGTCGTCGAAAAAGTCCTGATTGTGATAGACATTGAATTTTGTCGAGGCTCCGAGCCGTTTTTTCTCCTGAACGATGTATTCGAGTAGCTCGATCGCGCCTTGCTTCTTGTATCCGAACATGGCGTCAATGATGAAAATGGCGCCGACATTGTGCAAGAGAAGCCAGCTGAGCTCTCGGTGCAGGCGATCGATTGGAAAGGCAAAGCGCGTGTTTGATCCGTTGCCCCATTGGCAATAGGCGCACTTCATGTAGCAGCCGCGATAAGTCTCCAGCAAAACTCTGGGGTAGCGCGCCAGTGAGGCACCCGACCGGTCAAACAGCTCGATTGGAACAGTGCCCGATAGGAAAGGCGATGCGAGCTCGTCCAGTGCCCGGATGGGTGCGCCTGGTTTCTCGTGTACGACGAGGCCGCCGCCGAGAAAACTCGTACCTGGGATACCGCGCGGAGAGTCTTTCTCCGCCATTCGCAAGACAACCTCGCCGAGGGTCCGTTCGCCCTCACCCCGCACCACTACGTC
>NZ_RZSW01000709.1:0-2567 GCF_003997375.1 Mesorhizobium sp. M5C.F.Ca.IN.020.29.1.1
GCCACTGCATCCGGCTCAGAACTCCCGGCCGGCGCCTCGGCGGCTGCGTCCGCAATCGCGGCTTCGGCTGCCTTGGCCTGCTCGGCTTGTTCTTCCGCCGCCTGCTTGGCCGCGGCGGCTTCGCGCGCGGCATTGTCCTGTGCCTCGAGCCGCGCCCTCACCTCGACCGCCGGCTTCGGCTCTGCCCGGTAGCCGAGGCCTTTCAAAATCTCTTCCATGTCGTCGGCCGTGGCGCCGAGGATCGACATCATCGGCGGCGTCACCATGAAGGACTGACCATCATAGGCGCCGTCGGGGCGCTGGCCCAGGCCCGGCTTCCAATTGGTTGCGGGCCGGATCAGGTCGGCCAGCCGTTCAAGGATGTCGACGCGCACCGCGCGACGGCCGAGATTGCGGTAGCCGGCCAGCTTGTAGAAGGTCTTGTCGAACGTGGGATCGATGACCACCGAGGTGCGGCCGGAGGCCAGCGCGTGAACCACGTCGCCAAAGCCGGGCTTGTCCTTGCCGTCGCTCCTCAGCGCCCACAACAGCGTCACCAGTCCAGCCGGGGCGGGCTTGATCAGCGCGGGCACGAAGACGTGGTAGGCGCCGAAGCGCACGCCGAGTCGGCGAAGGGCGGCGCGGCCTTCCTGGTCGAGCGACTTCATCTCCTCGGCGATGTCACGGCGGTTGATGAGGCCGAAATGCTCGACGAGCTGGAAGGCGATGCCACGGCCGATGCCGGTGATCTGCTCGGCGTTCTTGAGGTCGACCAGCGGCTTCAGCAGGGACTCGATCTGGAAATTTACGAAGCGCTCGGCGCGGGCCGCGACCTTATCGCGGGCGGGTCCGGTGAGCTGCTCGTCGGCCAGCAGCACAAGGCGCGGCTTCAGCGGCTCGTCGCCTGCTACCAGCGTGCCGATCGGCGCGCCGATCCAGCGCAACGTGCCGTCGGAGCCGAGCGCGATGTCGCCGTTGGCCGAGGCGCCGAAGCGTTCGGCCCGCGCCTCGAATTCGGCTGCAAGCGCCTTCTGGGCTGCTGCACGCACCGCCTTGGCGTCCTCGCCGCCGGCGCTTTGGTCGGCGGTGAAGCGGAACCCCTGCAACTCGCCGACATGATGGCCTTCGACGAGGACGGTTCCGGTTGGGCTGATTTCGGCTTCAGGCATGGTATTTTCTCTAAGGCGCCGCATGAGGACGGAAGTCCTGCGGTCTACGAAGCGTTTCGTCAACCGCTCATGCAGCGCATCCGACAATCTGTCTTCGATTTCGCGTGTCTTTTCCTGCCAGTGTGCCTGATCGGCCAGCCAGCCGGGCCGGTTGGAAACGAACGTCCAGGTGCGGATCTGGGCGATCCGGTGCGACAGCGTGTCGATGTCGCCCTCGGTGGTGTCGGCACGGCGCACCTGCTCGGCCATGTAGTTCTCGTCGACATGGCCATGCCTGGCAAGGTCCATGTAGATCGAGGCGATCAGGTCGGCATGCTGGGCTGGCGCGATCTTCCTGTAGTCGGGAAGGGCGCAGGCCTCCCACAACAGCGCCACGCGCCTGGCGTCGGTGGCAAGCGCCCGAATGTCCTCGTCGCGGGACAGGTGCTCGAGCGCCTGCGCATCCACCGCCGGCAGCGCGCGCGTCAGGCCTTCAACCGGGGCGTTGGTCTCGATCGAGCGCTTCAGCGCGTCGAGGTTGGCGAAATCGAAACGCGCGGTGCGCCATTGCAGCACCTTCACCGGGTCGAAATCATGCGCTTCGATCTTCTTGACCAGTTCCTCATCCAGTGGATCGACCTGGCCGGTGACGCCGAAGGTTCCGTCGCGCATGTGCCGGCCGGCGCGGCCGGCGATCTGGCCGAGTTCGGCCGCCGTCAGATTGCGGTACTGGTAGCCGTCGAATTTGCGGTTCTGTGCGAAGGCGACATGATCGAGATCGAGGTTGAGGCCCATGCCGATCGCATCGGTGGCGATCAGATAATCGACATCACCCGATTGGAACAGCGCCACCTGCGCGTTGCGTGTGCGGGGCGATAGCGCACCGAGCACGACGGCCGCACCGCCCTGCTGGCGGCGGATCAGTTCGGCGATCGCATAAACCTCGTCGGCGGAAAAGGCGACGATCGCCGTACGTCGCGGCAAGCGGGTGAGCTTCTTCGAGCCGGCATAGGCGAGATGCGACAGCCGTGGCCGCGTCACCACGGACACGCCCTTCAGCAGACGCTGGAGGATGCCGTGCATGGTGGCCGCACCCAGCAGCAGTGTCTCCTGGCGGCCGCGCAGATGCAGGATGCGGTCGGTGAAGATGTGGCCGCGCTCGAGATCGCCGGCCAGCTGAACCTCGTCGATGGCAACGAACGCGGCGTCGGTCTCGCGCGGCAT
Organism: Mesorhizobium sp. M5C.F.Ca.IN.020.29.1.1; assembly: GCF_003997375.1. Taxonomy (NCBI): domain Bacteria; kingdom Pseudomonadati; phylum Pseudomonadota; class Alphaproteobacteria; order Hyphomicrobiales; family Phyllobacteriaceae; genus Mesorhizobium; species Mesorhizobium sp. M5C.F.Ca.IN.020.29.1.1. The sequence goes on from NZ_RZSW01000709.1 coordinate 2,352, forward strand.
GGCTTCCACCGTACAGACCGAATATCTGGCGCCGTCGGGCTGGATCTTCTCCTCGCCGGTGATGAGCGCCACCTTGTGAGCGCCGACCTTCTCGCAGACGCGTGTATAAACCTCGCGGGCGAGGAGCCTGAGCGGCAGGCCGATAATGCCGCTTTCATGCGCCACCATGCGCTCGATGGCGAGATGGGTCTTACCGGTGTTGGTCGGCCCGAGCAC
>NZ_RZSW01000070.1:0-17264 GCF_003997375.1 Mesorhizobium sp. M5C.F.Ca.IN.020.29.1.1
CCCGGCCGATCCGGTCGTGGAGGGAGGTCGCTTTGTAGAAAGGGTCGGACCCGCCCGAAAATGCCGCCATGAACCGCCGTATCTTGCCGTAGCTGTTGTCGAGGACCGCATGCGGCCGACCGATCAGCAGCGAGCAGATATGGACGTGCAGGCGATCGGTGACGATCGCACGCCCGCGCGAAATCTGCCGGATGCCTCGCCGGAAGCGATTGTGCGCGGCCGCGTCCAGCTTGCGCAGCCGCACCTCTGCCGGCTTGAGCGCCAGTAGCGCGGAGGCAGCACCAATCGCCTTGGCGATGCGCACCTGCCGCGCAGATTCGGTGATCCAGTCCTCCATCGGAATGTCGGGGTAGGCCGAGCGATCCGCGTCACCTGCCTTCTCGAGGTCCGCCCTCAACATCGCCAGCACCGGAAACTCGGATGCTTCCGGTTCGAGCGCGCCGATGCAGAATGCCATATCTGGGCAAAGCCGCACCTCGCAATCGAAGTGCTTCTCCGCGAATGCCTTCGATTCCTCGTCGCGCACCAGGAGAACAAAGTTCTTGTGCCCGCCGATGATGCGCGCGCTCCTTTCCCGGCGCTCCTGCGACTTGTAGTGAATCGATTGCGGAAACTGGATGATCCGGCGGTTGGGGAATTGCTCGAGTACGCGCTCGCGGAAATCCTGATGCGTGATCCAGAGGTCGCCGAAATTGCCGCCGCCATGGATGAAGATCGGTCCAGTCGGGACGGCCCGTTCGAGATCCTCCGCCGAGAAGTCGCGCATGCGCGAGACATAGGCCGGCCGCTTGTCGTAGCGGTCTTTCAGGTAGGCCATCTCGCCGAGCCAGATGGCTGAGTCGCCGCAATTGCGGATATCCGGAAAGTCGAGGATCGCCAGCGGCTCGTCCGCCCGGACATAGTCCTTCAGGCAGTCATGGATCATGTCCTGCAACCTGTCGATCAGAACCGGAGGCGTTTCCACTGGCATTCCTCTTCCTCCATCTGGCCGACCGTTCGGCTCGTGTTGCAGCAAATCCGACGTGCTAGATTCAGCCATGGCGAACCTTCGACAGTATCTTGCCCAAGATGTTCAGGATTTCCCGCTCGGGGCCATCGGGCCGCTTCATCGACAGCCATAACCCGAAGCTCGACCCGCAATAGAGGACCGCGCCCAACGGAACGAGGATCGCCAGCTGCCAGGCAAGCCCCACGCTGTCGTTCGCCGCGGGCAGCCAGGTCGAGGCGAACAAGACGCCCGCGGCCATGATCGCGATGCTTGCGAGCGCACGCCCGTTGGCCGCCAGCTGCTCCAGCACCGTGACGCCGATGAAGTGCTTGACCAGCACCATGTTGACGAGCGCTCCGAGCAGTCCGGTGAACACTCGGCTGTAGATGACACCTTCGAGCCCGTAGAGCATGAGGGCGCCGAAGATGATCGGTACGCGGACGAACAGCATCTGCGTGTCCCGGACGAATAGAAGCCTCGTCTTGCCCTTCGCCATGCCGAGCGGCTGCACCAGCGAGCCCAGCGTCTGCAGGGCGTACACCGAGGCGAGCGACTGGATGATGAAGATTGCCGGCGCCCATTTTTCACCCAGCGTCAGCCTGACCAGGGGATCGGCGATCACCGCAACGCCGATGCCGGCAGGAAGCGCGATCGCGGCGACAAGTGCCTGGACGCGCTGATAGGCGGCGGCGAGGCGGCCTGGGTCGTCGCGAATTGTGGCGAAGCTCGGGTAGATCGTTTGGGTGAGCGGCGCCGTCGCCTCGCGTGTCGGCAGGCGGGCGAGATTGCTGCCGAAGGTGTAGTAGCCAAGCTGCGCATTGCCGAGCACCTTGCCGATCAGCAGGTGGTCGAAGCGCCAGTTGAGCGTGTTGACGATCTGGCCGGCCGTCAACCAGGCCGAGAAAGAGAAGAACTCCCGCATGTGCTTGAAGACGATCCTCGGGCGGAACGGCACCACCAGATAGGAGGTGACGAGATAGGTCGCCTGGCTCACGAGGGTACCCACCACGAGGGCCCAGTAGCTGTGGAAGATCATCGCGATGGCCACCGCCACGACGACCCCGACGAACTTCTGCGAAACGCTCAGCACGAATTCCTGCCAGAAGATCAGCTTGCGCTGCAGCATGATCAGCCGCGGATTCGTCATGCTGCCGAGCAGCACGCTGAAGCCCAGCGCAACCATGACGCCGAACAGGCGCGGGTCTTCATAGACCACCGATGCCGGCCAGGCACAGGCCGCGAAGAAAAGGCACAGTATCAGTCCGCGCGTGGCATTGAGGGTCCAGGCAGCGCTGAAATGCGATTCGGTGGGCGCCTCATGTCGGATGAGCGCCTGGGTGAGCGAGAGTTCGGTGACTGTGGTGACGATCAGGAGCATCGTCGTCGCCAATGCAACGAGGCCGAAATCGGCAGGCGAGAGGTACCACGCCAGCACGAAGGTGCTGAGCGTCGCCAGCCCGTTCACGATCGCTCGCGACAGGCTGAGCCACATGCTTCCCTTGATGAGCCGCCCGGTGATACTGCTCATGCTGCAGGCGATTCCCGATACTCTCAGCGCCATTTGGCGCTCTTGTTGCACCCCGAGCCGCAGCGCTTATACCGCGAACGAAGACGGGTAACGAGAACAAAGATCAGCGCCCATTTGCCGCACCGCACAATTACCGTGGAGAGCCGGCGCGGAGCGGATTTTTCACGTTTGCGGTGGCGCCGATTTGCCGCACTGCACAACGGCTCGCGTTGGTCGAGAATGAGGCCACACCCGCGGTCGAATGTGCTACACCGCTTCCGGTGGCGGGTCTGGCAGAGAGCAAGCCCGAGGGAAGAGGTGTTCGTTTTGCTGGAAGAGGCCGCCGTGGCTCAAGGTGTGAGGAAAATTGTCCGCAAGGTGCGCGGACTTGCTCGACGGGACAGAGGCTACGTGCCCCCTCCCCCGTTCCAGCCGAACACGATCGAGCTGTTCTACTGGAAGTCGCCCCTCGGCGTGAACTTCGGCGACTATCTCTCCTCGGTGATTGTCAACAAGATGGCGGCCGACGCCGGCTGCTTCCTGGACGAGGAACGTCCGAGGCCGGTAAGGCTCCTGGGCATAGGCTCGATCCTGCATTTCGCGCGCAACGGCGACGTCGTCTGGGGTTCCGGCATCAACGGCAAGATCCGAGACGAACGGCACGTGTTCAGCTCGCTCGACGTGCGCGCCGTCCGTGGTCCCCTCACCCGCGATTTTCTCATGCGGCGTGGCATTGACGTGCCCGAGGTGTTCGGCGACCCCGGGATCCTCGTTGCCGATCTTCTGGGTTCCCGTTTTCCGAAACCTGCCGAGCGCAAGACGCCGGTCGCGTTCGTCCCCAACTTGCACGACCTGCCGAAGATGGAGGGATGGGAAAACGTCGTCTCTCCACTCGACTATTGGGCGAGCGTGGTACGGCGCATTTCGGAAGCGAGCCATGTCATCTCGAGCTCGCTCCACGGGCTGGTTATTGCCGACGCGTTCGGCATTCCCTGTACGTATCTGCGCCTGTCGGAAGAAGAAAACACACTGAAATATGAGGACTATGTCCTCGGCGTCGGCCGCGCGCGACTGGACATCACGCGATCGCGCGAGGAAGCCGTCCGCGCGAGCCCGATGGGCAAGGCCCGGCCAGATCTCGCGAGGCTGAAGGCGAGCTTCCCCTACGATCTCTGGGATTGCTGAGAGGCCGTCGGGTTCGGCTCGACAGCAGCGCGCCGCGCGGTCAGCGATTTCAGGAAGCGCGTGACATCCGATCCGACCCTCGTCCACTCAAATGGCGACAGATCCGGGCGCGGCGACGTGGACTTGCGGAGTGCGGCGAGGAAGCTCTCGAGAGTGGCGGCCGATATTTCGCCGTCGAACAGATGCACCCACTCGGCTCCGACCACCTCCTGAAGCTCCGGCAGGCTGCCGATCCGCGGGGCCAGGAGCGGCTTGTTGCGCCCGAGCGAATGCAAGGCGACGCCGCTGTTCAGGATGTTGCGGTATGGCAGCACGACGGCGTCGTGTGAATCGATGACGCGCTCTAACTCGTCGTCCGGCACGAACTCCCTTCGGATGTCCAGCTTGATCCGCTTGTCGTCGCCCGCGGCTGTGCGGATCCTGCGTTCGAGATCCTCGTCCGGGCAAACGCCGATCACCGTGAGCGAAAACGCGGCCGTCGCCTTGCGGGCCTCGGTAACCAGCTTTTCGACGTTCTTGTACTCCCTGATCAGTCCGAAGAAGAGAAGCCTGTTGTGTCGCTCGGATGGTCTGGCGTCCCGCGGCGGTTCGGCGACCGATTCATAACGACCATGGACCGTGACCAGCGTGGCGAGCGAACGGGCCGCGGGATGCAGGCGATGCAACTCGCGGCGGGAATGTTCGGAGAGGAGGATCACGCCGTCGAGCAGCTTCAGAAACAGGTAGGTGGTCAGCCCCGATTTCAAGCTGCCGCCGTCATGGGGCTCCAGGTTGTGTACCACCCACAGAAACCTGGTTCCGTGAAAGACCCTGTCCCAGAGCATGCGGCCGAGAAGCTTGAGCGTCGCCTTGCGGCTGCTCGGCCGAAAGAATTCAGTCGGCCAGTGGAAGAGGACGATGTCGTAGCGGCCGCGGCCCAGGTGCTCCCAGTCGAACTGAACCCGCTCGAAGCTTGTGCCGTCGATGTGGTCGGAGAAGAGACCCGTAAAGCTGTTGCCCGGAGCATTGAGGGGTTTCAGCGCCAGAACAGGTTTCTGCGCGAAATGTGGCTTGTCGGTCATCGGCAATGTTCCGTGGCAACGCTTGATCCCGAAGGGGAGCCTAGGCCTGTCCCGTGCCAGCGCAAGCGCGGGTGTCGGGTCAATTGGTCGCGGCTTCTGACCCGACGCGTTCAGGAACGAAGTGCGGCGGCCATAAGCCCGCGGTCCGGTCACGGAGTGTAGCGCAGCCTGGTAGCGCACATTGTTCGGGACGATGGGGTCGCAGGGTCAAATCCTGCCACTCCGACCAGAAAAAACAAGCACTTAGCTTTTTCCCGAAGCGCCTCCCACCTGAAACCCTACCTGAGACTCACTCGCGAGCCCAACTCTTCTGCGCGTTTTCGGGCTTGACCATGCCGTATTGGCCGGCGGTTAACGCGCCATAAGGATCGGCATCGACGGGTCTTCAAGCATCGAGATGGTGACGCCGCCGAAGATGCGCTCGCGCAACCGGGAATGACCATAGGCGCCCATCACCATCAGATCGGCGGCGATGTCGACCGCGTGCCTGCGAAGCACGTCGGCGACTGAATGATCCAAGCTGGGCAGCCGGTCGACCGTGACATTCACGCCATGCCGCGCGAGATAGGCGGCGGCGTCGGCTCCGGGTTCGGCCCCGTGGCGGTATTGGTCCTCCACCGGATCGACCATGACAAGGCGCACCTCTTCGGCACCTGGCAGCATGTTGAGAGATTCGCGGACGGCACGCGATGACTCCAGACGAGCGTCCCATGCAATCAGCACGCGTTTCGGCTTCAGTGTCGGCCGTGACCCCTCGGGGATGAGCAGCAAGGGCTTTCCTGAAGAAAACAACGCGCCTTCGATCGCTTGCTTTTCAGCGTTTCATTGGCAAGCAACTCCGGTCCAATAACCGTAATGTCGGCGTAGCGGGCACGGCGGCCAATGGTGTCGTCGGCCCAGCCGGCTTCCGGATATTCGTTGGAGACATCGGCCGAAAGCACCCTGCCGGCGAGAAAAGCCGACACGGCGGCGGTTCGCTTCTTCAACAGATTCTCGTCGGCCTGACGCTCCTCGAGCCAGGCTTCCGAAACGACTGCGGCATACTCCCCGACCGGTGGCGGCGCAGCTACGGCAACGACCAGAACCGCAAGATGGGCGCCGATTTCGTTGCACAGGTCGGCGGCCAGCCTGAGATCGTCGTCGCCCTTGTCCGGCCCCGTGACGGTAAGTATCGTCCTGAAAGCCATGGCGGCTGCTCCCGATCTTGCCTCAAAGTCCAATCGTCGTTGCAACAACAGCGAGACGGCTCGGCGCGTTCCTAGCGCTGAGACAAGAACGTCGCCGCGCATCATTTTGATCCGTATCAACACGCTCACGTGCCGGAACATGGCGATCGCGATATGCCGTTGTGGGGCCGCCAATGTCTTGCGAAGGACGCCAACAAATACGGCCGAACGCCGGGGAAGTCGCACTAGGGAACGCATCCGTGACTTGGCTGGTTATATCCAGACGCTGCAGCAGGAAGGGCCCGATGGCGCGGAATTTCAGCGACCACGCCCATCGGATTCCAGGGTGGATACAAACAAAGAGGCATCCGATGATCGTCGAAGATCAGGAATCCGTGGTCGCGATGTTGATGGACCCTGCCGCATATGGCGAGACTGGGCCGGTCGAGGCGATCGAAACCCATATCTCGCGCATCTTCCTGGTTGGCCAGCGCGCCTACAAGATCAAGCGAGCTGTAAAGCTGCCCTATGTCGACTTCTCGACCCCGGTGCTGCGGCTCGCCGCTTGCGAGAAGGAGGTGGAGCTTAACTCCAAGACCGCGCCCGGCCTCTATCTGGGTGTGCGGCGCGTCACGCGAGAGGCCGACGGCAAGCTCGCCTTCGACGGGAGCGGTGAACTGGTCGATGCGACGATCGAAATGGTCCGCTTCGAACAGTCGAAGCTGCTCGATCGAATGGCAGTCGGTGGCGAACTGACGCCTGCGCTGATGACGACGGTCGCGCGCATGATCGTGCGCTATCATCGCGGCGCGCCGGAGGTCCACAAGGGCAGCGGATCCTCGAACCTGGCAGGCGTGCTCGCCATCAACGAAGCCGGCTTTGCCACCAGCCATGTTTTCGACGAAGCCGAGATCAACGCATTCACCGGGATTTTCAGCACCGCCCTTGTCCGTCATCGCGAACTGCTCGACCGGCGGGAAGCGGCAGGCAAGATCCGGCGATGCCACGGCGATCTGCATCTGCGCAACATCTGTCTCTTCGACGGAGAGCCCCGCCTCTTCGATTGCATCGAATTCAATGACCAGATCTCCAGCATCGATGTGCTTTACGATCTGGCCTTCCTGCTGATGGACCTCTGGCATCGCGGCTTTCCGGAACTCGCCAACCTGGTGATGAACCGCTACCTCGACGAGGCAGACGACGAGGACGGCTTCATTCTCCTGCCGTTTTTCATGGCAGTGCGGGCCGCAGTGCGCGCGCACGTCACCGCAACCCAGATCGAGGAAGGCAGTGCCGATTCCGGCGGGCTGATTGCCGAGGCGAGATCCTATTTCGAGCTTGCCCGAACACTTCTCCAGGCAAGGCCTCCTCGGCTGATCGCTATCGGCGGCTTGAGTGGTTCCGGCAAGACGGCCGTTGCCGAGGCACTCGCCGCGCATGTCGGCGCGCCGCCCGGCGCCCGCATTGTCGAGAGCGATCGCATCCGCAAAGCGATGCACGGGGTGCCGGCTGAGACGAAGCTGCCGGACAGGGCTTATCGACCGGAGGTGTCCGACCGCGTCTACCGCGAAATGGCATGGCGCGCCGACTTGATCCTTTCCGAAGGCGGTTCGGTGGTCGCCGATGCCGTCTTCGACAGGCCGGCCGATCGCGACCGCATCGAGAAGGTGGCAAACGGCAGAGACGTTGCTTTCGCCGGATTCTGGCTGGAAGCGGATCCGCTTGTTCTTTGGCGACGGGTGAGCGAGCGCAGCGGCGGTCCTTCCGACGCCACTGTTGACATCTTGTCGCGGCAATTGCAACGAAAGGCCACCCCGTCCACCTGGCGCAAGGTCGACGCCGATCGAAAGCTCGCCGACATCGCCGCCGAGTTGGCGAGCGTTTCGGACGCGGCCGCTCCTGCGCAGGGTACTGCACTCAAGACAGCATCGTGACGGCGACGCGCATAAATATGGGTGAATGGGCATGACGCAGGAAAAACTGGTGGTTTGCGGCAAGTGCGGCGGGGTCAATCGCCTGCCGCCGGGACGGGATGCCGGGGACGCGAAATGCGGAAAGTGCGGCTCTAAACTGTTCTCGCGTCACCCGGCAGACGTCGACGCACAGAGCTTCGATCGCCAGGTCAAACGAAGCAGTCTCCCCGTTGTCGTCGACATCTGGGCACCATGGTGCGGCCCCTGCAAGATGATGGCGCCGGCCTATGAAGCAGCAGCAAACGAACTGGAGCCGCACGTTCGCCTGATCAAGCTCAATTCCGACAATGAGCAGGTCGTTGCAGCCAGGCTCGGCATTCGCAGCATCCCGACCATGATCCTCTTCCATGGCGGACAGGAGATTGCGCGCACATCCGGCGCCATGACGGCGGGGCAGATCGTCAGGTGGATCCGCGATCACCTGCCGACGGCCGCGGCCTGAAAGTCGGCACACTGTCGATGATCGCCGTGGAGCGCAGAAAGCGAGCGCAGAAAGGCATATGACTTGAGTCGCCGGATTGTCCGGCACTATGATCAAACGGCACTGCCGGAGGATCTACCGATGCCACAACGCCCCTATGATGAGCGCCTGCTCCGTCAGGCGTTCGAAGTCGCGCGCAAGGCCCGCGATGCTGGCGAACATCCCTTTGGTTCGCTCCTCGCTGACAAAGACGGCAATGTGTTGCGCGAGCAACTCAACGGTTACAAATCCGGAGGGGGCGACCGCACCGCTCATGCCGAAAGGCTGCTGGCCTCGTGGGCGGGGATGAATTTCAGTCTTGAAAAGCTGGCCTCCTGCACACTCTACACTTCGGCCGAACCTTGCGCGATGTGCTCCGGGACAATCTATTGGGCGGGTATCGGACGCGTCGTGTTCGGGCTGGCTGAGCATGACATGAAGGCACTGACGGGTGCACACGTCGAGAATCCCACACTCGACCTGCCCTGCACGGTCGTTTTCGAAGCTGGGCAGCGCCCGACTGAAGTCGTCGGCCCGCTGCTTGCCGATGAAGCGGCGCAACTCCAGGCCGATTTCTGGAAAGACAAGTAGCTCAATTGCCGCGCGGCAAACGAGTGAGTGCTAGGCGATGTCGTCGCGAATGCAGGCCTTCAGATGGCCATCGGACGTTGCCCGCAGCGGTGGGACAATGCCAGCACAAGCGTCCAGGGCAACCGGGCAACGGGTTCGGAAAACACACCCGGTTGGCGGATTTGCGGGGCTTGGAATGTCGCCCTTCAGCACCTGCCGGCCTTGCTTGACCAGTGGGTCGAGCGATGGAATGGCCGAGAGCAGCGCGCGCGTATAGGGATGCTGCGGCCGCGCATAGAGCGCGGCCGCCGGCGCAACTTCCATGATGCGGCCGAGATAGAGAACGATCACCGTGTCGCAGATATACTCGACGACGGCCAGGTCATGCGAAATGAACAGCATGGTCAGACCGAGCCGGACCTGCAGGTCGCGCAGAAGATTTACGATTTGCGCCTGAATGGAGACATCGAGGGCAGAGACCGGCTCGTCGGCGACGATGAATTCGGGTTCGAGCGTAATCGCCCGTGCGATGCCGATGCGCTGACGCTGCCCGCCCGAAAATTCGTGGGCGTAGCGATCATAGGCATCGACTGGCAACTCGACCGCAGCAAGTGCCTTCTCCGCCCTCGCCCGCCGCTCGCGCCTGTTGCCGATGCTCTGAATATCCAGGCCTTCGGTCAGGATCTGCCCGATGGTCATGCGCGGAGACAGGCTGGCGAACGGATCCTGGAAAATATACTGCATCTTTCGGCGCTGGCGAGCCAGCGGCCCGGCGCTCAGCTTGGTGATATCGATGCCGTCAAAGCTTATTTCGCCGGATGTCGGCTCGATGAGACGCAGCACCGAGCGGCCGATCGTGGTCTTGCCCGATCCGGATTCACCGACGAGGCCGACCACCTGGCCGCGCGCAATATCGAAGGAAATATCTTCCAGCGCCCTGACGACGGGACCGCGCGAGAACGCCGTCGGCGCAAAATGCTTGGTCAGATTCCTGACCGAAAGGAAGGGGGCATTCATCGTCAGAGATCCTTCCAACGCAAACAACGGCTGTGCTGGGTCGACGTCGCCGCGAACAATGGCGGCACCGCGGCGCGGCAGGCATCGACAGCCATGGCGCAACGCGGCGCGAAGGAGCAGCCCTTAGGCAGCAAGGCCAGCGACGGAACATTGCCGGCGATGGTCGGAAGCGGCGTTCCTGCTGCCTTCAGCGAGGTGGCCTGGCCAAGCCGTGGCACCGAACGCATCAGCCCCGCGGTGTAGGGATGACGCGGACGAGTGAACACCTCGCTCACCGGTCCCGATTCCACGATGCGCCCCGCATACATCACCGCGACCCGGTCGGCGATCTCGGCAACGACGCCCAGATTGTGCGTGACGAACAGAATGCCCATGCCGCGCTGCGCCTGCAGCTCGGCCAGCAGGTCGAGAATCTGGGCCTGGATGGTGACGTCGAGCGCGGTAGTCGGCTCGTCGGCGATCAGCAAGGTCGGATTGCAGGATAAGGCCATGGCGATGGTGGCGCGCTGGCGCATCCCTCCCGAGAGCTCATGCGGGTATTGCCGCGCCCGCCGATCGGGATCGGGAATGCCGACCTGAGCCAGCAGCCGCACGGCGTCGGCGGCCGCATCGCAATGCGACTTGCCAAGATGGATGCGGATCGGCTCGGCGATCTGTTCGCCAATCGTGTAGACCGGATTGAGGCTGGTCATCGGCTCTTGGAACACCATGCCGATGTCGTTGCCGCGCACCTTGCGCAGCGACTCAGGATCGAGGCCGGTCAGCTCGGTGACCGTGCCATCCCTGCGCCGCAGCGCGATCGATCCCTCGGCGATGTGTCCGATCTTCTTCGGCAGCAGGCCGATGATCGACAGGCTGGTGACGGACTTGCCCGATCCGGACTCGCCGACGAGCGCGACCGTTTCACCCGATCCGATCGTCAGATCGAGGTCCTGCACGGCGGCAATGTCGCGTCCCGCGATACGGAACACCGCCCGCAGACCGGAAATCGAGAGAATCGGAGCGTCCACGGTCAGCGCAGCAACCCGACGTCGCGAAGGACAATTTCGACCTTTGTGGTTTCCTCGTCGTTCAAGCTGCGTTGCGGCCGCGCCATGGTGTTGGAGGCGATGATGCCGAGGCTCTTCATCGCGGTCTTGAAAGCGCCAACGCCGGCCGAGCCGGCGCTTGTCCTGCCGAGCGAGATCCAGACGATCTCGAACAGCTTCAACAGCCGCTCCTGTTCCACGCGGGCTTCGGCGTGCTGACCCGTCTGCATCAGAGTCCACAGCTTGACGTAGCCGTGCGGGTCGACATTGGCGAGGCCCGGCACGACACCATGCGCGCCCATGGCTAGCACGCTGTCGACCAGGATCTCGGATCCGGTCATGCCGAAGAAATTCGGATCGTCGGCCATATCCTTGAGCACATAACGCAGGTTGCCGTCATCGCCGCTGGAATCCTTGATGCCGGCGATAGCGCCCTCGCTAGCAAGGGCAACGGTGGTCTTACGCTCCAGCTTGACATGGACGCAGACCGGAATGTCGTAGGCGATGATTGGAATGTCGACCGCGTCCTTGATATAGCGGAAGTGGTCGCCGATCTCGGGCTGGCTGGTGCGGGCATAAAACGGCGCGGTGACCACGATGGCGTCGGCACCGGCCAATCTGGCTATCTTGGCATGGTTGATGACACGATCGGTTGTCGGGTCGATGACCCCGGCGAAGATCGGAACGCGGCCGTTGTTGACCTTGACCGCGTGCTCGATGATGGCCCTGCGGCCGGGCTCGTCATGGAAGACCACCTCGCTGGTCGAGCCGAGCACGAAGAGCCCGTGTACCCCGCCGTCGAGCAGGTTCTCAATCGTCCGCGTGAACGACGGGAAGTCGACGCTGAAATCGGCATTGAGCGGGGTGACGACAGGTGGCACGACACCGGTAAACAGGGGCATTTTGAAAAACCTTTGGGTCAGTTGAGATCGGAACGAGGGTCGAATGCATCGCGCAGGCCATCGCCGATGAAGTTGATGGCCAGGACGGTGAGCACAAGCACGGCGCCGGGAAACATCCATTGCCAGGGATATTGTTCGAGCACCACGGTGGAGCGGGCGAGATTGAGCATGTTGCCCCAGCTGGCTTCGGGCGGCGCGATGCCGAGGCCGAGAAAGGAGAGACCGGCTTCGAGCAGAATGGCATTGGCGATCTGCAGCGTGGCGTAGACGACAAGAATATCGATGCAGTTGGGCAGGCCGTGACGGAACAGGAGATGCGGCAGCCCCGCCCCCATGCCGCGGGCGGCGACGACGAAGTCACGCTCGCGCAGCTCGAGCAGCCGGGCGCGCACCATGCGCGACAGCACCGGCCATGAGAGCAGCGAGATCACCAGGATGGTCGGCGCGATGCCGGTGCCCGCGATCGAAGCGAGCACAAGCAGGAAGATCACCGGCGGCAGCGTCATTGCGAGATCGACGAAGCGCATCACCGTGCCGTCGACAAGACGCCCGCCGAAGCTGGCGACGGCGCCGACCAGGAAGCCGATGACGATCGAGATGGCGACGGAGCAGACGGCGACCAGCAGCGATATCCGCCCGCCTTGCATCAGCCGGGCCATGACGTCGCGGCCGACGCCGTCGCTGCCTAGCCAATGAATGGCGGACGGTCCCTTGTTGATCGCCCTGAGATCGATGGCATTGGGGCTGAACGGCCACCATAAATGATAGGTCGAAACCGCCAGCAGGATGGGAACGACGATAAGCAGACCGGCGCGCGCCGCACGATTTTCAAAGAAGCGGTCGAGCGCGCGGCGGAGCGGTCCTTTGGTTTGCGGCGCGGCTGTCGGGTCGACGGTCGGATCTCGCGCGGTGATCGTCATCACGACACCTGAATGCGCGGGTCGACGACGGCATAGACGATATCGGTCAGGAGATTCACCAAAATGACGCAGATGCCGATCACCAGAGTGGCGCCCATGATCACCGGGTAATCCCGTGTGCCGACCGCGTTGACCAGCAGCAGGCCCATGCCCGGCCAGTTGAACACGCTTTCGAGGAAAATGGCGCCGCCGATCGCGATGCCGACCGTCGAGCCGATCAGGGTGATAACTGGCAAAAGCGCATTGCGCGTCGCGTGCTTGATGATCACCCAGAATTCGCGCACTCCCTTGGCACGCGCGGTTCGCACATAATCCTGGTTGAGCACTTCCAGCAGCGACGCGCGCATGTAGCGCATGATCAGCGCGGCGTGTCCAATGGACAGCAGGCAGGCGGGCAGGACGAGGTGCGCGAGTACGTCCGATACGGAAAAAGGTGCGCCGGCGGTCTGCATGCCGCCTGATGGCGCCCAGCGCAGCAACACCGAGAAAAAGTACAGCCCGAGAAGTGCCGTCAGAAAAGCCGGGCTGGAGATGCCGACGAAGGCAACCACCGACAGGATGATGTCGGGCAGCGCGTTACGGCGGACGGCGGAGAAAATGCCGGCGGAAATGCCGAGCACGATGGCGATGGTCAGGCCCGTACCCATCAACAGCGCGGTTGGGCCGATGCGCTCCATGACCAGGGGCAGCACGGCAACGCCGCTGCGTTGGATCGAATAGCCGAAGTCGCCGCTGAGTGCTGCGCGAAGCCAAGCGAGGTATTGCACGGGAAGCGGCTGGTCGAGCCCAAGCCGGTCGCGCAGGACTTCGAGGTCGGAAGCAGACATCGGGCTGGACGGGTTGATATACGCGTCGATCGGATCGCCGGGCGCCAGTCGCAGAAGGATGAAGATGAGGACGCTCAAGGCGACCAGCATCAACAGTCCTGTAGCGCTGCGGCGGGCAATGAAACTCAGCATTGGCGGTCCGTGGTGATGATGAGAGGAGCCGGCATCAGGCCGGCTCCTTGCAAAAGCGGGCCTGGCCCGCCAAGCGCTTTTACTGGATATCCCAGCGTTCCGGGTGAGCCGCATAAGGACCGCCGGCCGGCGCCGGCGTCCAGACGAAGTCACGCAGCTTGTTGGAGGCGACGCCATAGCGGTTGGCCACCCATAATGTCGCCCAGGGCAGATCCTTGTTCATCACCTTGCAGACTTCCTGCCACGATTTATCGATCTTGGCCGGATCGGTCTGGCCGAGCGCAGCGTCCAATGCAGCGCTCAGATCGTCGAACTCGATGCGCATGGTGTTGAAGCCTGCCGGCGGAATCTGGGACTTGTTGAGACCAGGGCTGATGCCAGCCGGATTCGGACCGTTCTGCAGGCCGGCATAGACCATCGCAAATGCGTTCCAGTCCGGCGTCCCTTCCTTGTAGACGATGCCGTTATAGGTCGGCGTATCGACGACACGCGGCACCACATTGATCCCGACCTCGGCCAGCATCGACTGGATGGCGGCCATCACATTGGCCGCTTGCGGCGAGCCGTAATAGGTCAGCAAGGTGATGGGTTTGTCGCCGTTGATCTTTTCCCAGCCCGCCTCGGCAAGCAGAGCCTTGGCCTTTGCCGGATCGTACGCATAGGGTTCGAGGCCTTCGGGGAGCAGATGCGGCGCGACGTAGCCGCAGTTGGCCGGTTTGGCCGCGCCGCCATAGAGGCTCTCGATGATGGCATTGCGATCGATTGCGTGCATGATCGCCTGGCGGACGCGAACATCCTTAAAGAGCTCGACCTTCTGGTTGAGGCCGATGTAGTTGACCACATAAGAAGCGCCCTCGATCACCTTGAAATTGCTGTCGCTCTTGAAGGATACCGCGTCGTCGGGCTCGACATAGGTGAACTGGATTTCGCCGGCGCGCAGCGCGGCAACGGCCGCCGCCGGGCTCTCGAAATACCGGTTGATGAGCACATCGACCTTCGGCTTGCCGCTGCGATAGTCGTCATCCGCGGCCAGCTCGACACATTGATCGCTGACATAGCGATTGAATTTGAAGGGGCCGGTGCCGACCGGCGTGGTGGACCACCAGGTGCTTGTGGCCAGCGTTTCTGGCGGCATCCCGGCCAGAGCATGCTCCGGCAGGATCATCACCTGCGAGAGAATGGACAGGAAGGAGCCGTTGGGCTTCGACAATTTGACGACCACGGTGCGATCGTCCGGCGCGTCGACCGACGCGATGTCGCCGAGACGCGCGGCAAACAAGCTGCCGGAGGCTTTGTTCCTGGCGAGTTCAAGCGTAAACTTGACATCCTTGGATGTGAACGGCTTGCCGTCGTGCCAGGTCTCTTGGACAAGGTTGAACGCATAGGTCAGTTGGTCGTCGCCGACCGTGTAGTCCTTGGCCAGATCGCCTTCGAGTTCGGTCAGTTCGGCGTTGTAGATCACCAGCGGTTCAAAATAGGTGCTGAGCCAGGTAAAGCCGCCGGTCGCAGCCAGCGGGTTGAAATTCTTGGGAAAGCCGCCGGGGCCGACGTCGAAACCCCCGGTTATGGTCTTGGCGCCCTGTGCCTGGACGCTGGTGGCCAGGCCGCCGAGCAGCAGTCCGGTGATGGCCAGATGACGAGCGATAGTCTTGATGCGCATGGTTTCCTCCCTTGGCATTGTCAGGTAGTTCGGCGTTGGGTCAGGTGGTTCGGTTTTTGGCGATGACTTGCTGAATCCCCCTGTAGTGGTCGTCGAGGCGCTGACGCGCCCGGTCGACATCCTTGGCGGCGACGGCCTCGACGATCTCGTGATGGTCGCGCCATGTCGCCAGCGGTGTCGGATTGTCGAGGCTGGTGAAATTCGAGGCCTTGTTGAACGCCACCCAAAAAATGTCGATCAGCGCGCTCAGCATGTGATTGTTCTGGCAGCGGAACAGCAGCTGGTGGAATTGCTGGTCCTCTTCGGCAAAGCTCTCCTGGCGCTCGGCGCGCCGCCGCATGCTTTCGGTCAGCTGGCGCAGCGCGGTGATGTCTTCGGCGCTGATCATCTCGATGGTCTTGGCGATGAGGCCGGTTTCAAGGACGCGGCGGATCTCGCGCAGCTCCTCCACGTCGCGCAACGAATCCTGCAGGCCATATGCCAAATTATCCAGCAAAGGCTTGAACGAGAATTCCTTGACGAACACGCCGATGCCGCGACGCGTCTCCAAAATACCGATCGACTCCAGCGCTTTGATCGCTTCCCGCACCGAGTTGCGGCCGACGCCGAGCCGCTGCGCCAGGAAGGTCTCCGGAGGCAAGGGATCGCCTGCCTTGAGCTTGTTGCTCTGGATATAGTTCCTGAGGCTCTCCTGCACGCTGACGTGAAGCAGCGGCGGTCGGGTCAGCGGTTCGATCGACTTGGGTTCCGACATGGATTTGGGTTCCGAGATCGATTTGGGTTCCGACATTTTGCTCCAAGCGCCGCCGCAATTGCGCCGATGGCGCGCCGCAAAGCGGTCGATGCTTGTAGCATAGCGACTTGTAGGATATCCTGCAAGCAGGAGGATACACCACTGAAATGAAGATTGTCCTGGCCGGCTCAAGCCATTGGCACGCCGAAATGCATCTCGACGCTGCACACTCATGTGACGCCGAAATAGCCGGCATTTGGGATGAGGGCACGGAGCATGCGCGCCGCTTCGCGACGCGTCATCATCTGCCGTTCATTGCGGATTTTGCGAAAATCCTCTCCAGCCCGCCGGACGTGATCCTGCTGATGGGACATCCTTCGACCGTACCGGCGCGGGCGCGGGCTGTCATCGAAGCTGGCATACCGCTGATCCTGGAGAAGCCGGCGGCGAGCAGCACCGGAGCGTTGGCCGCGCTGCGCGACCTGGCGAGGCAGCACCGGGCCTTTGTCAGCGTTCCCCTGCCCAACCGCTTTGGACCGGCCGTCACCGCCTTTGAACGGCTGCGCCAGCAAGGCCGGGCCGGTGCGGTTGCGCATTGCCAGTTCCGCCTGGTCAATGGCCCGCCGCAGCGCTACGCGGCCGAAGGCGTCGCCTGGGTCGTGGATCCCGCGATCGGCGGCGGCGGCGCGCTGAGGAACCTCGGCATACACGGCGTCGACGCCGCGCTCAGTCTGGCAACCGGCCGGCTCGGGCTCAAAGCCGTTTCGATCGAGAACCGCATTCACCGCGCCCCGGTCGAGGACCATGCGCTGCTTGTACTGGAAGACTCTGCCGGAGCGTTGTTCGTCGTCGAGGCAGGATACACTTTCGCGTCAATGCGCCCCGGCGGCGACTTCGAATGGCGCATCGTCAGTGAGAATGCGACCCTCATCGACTATGGCGACCGCGCCATCTGTGCGACACTTGACGATGGCGCTATCGTTGACTTGCCGGTCGAATTGCCGGCGACGCGCTACCGCCTGTGCATGAGCGACACGCTCTCCCGGCTGACTCGAAAAGCGCCGCCGGCGATTTCGATCGATGACTATGTTGCGGCGATGTCGCTGATCGATGCCGCGTATGAAAAGACAGGACG
>NZ_RZSW01000710.1:0-2566 GCF_003997375.1 Mesorhizobium sp. M5C.F.Ca.IN.020.29.1.1
CCTATGGTGTTTTTCCTCTTTTTCCGTGACGCGGCGTTGCCGGATGACTATATCCTAGGTGATGAGCACGACGATCCAAACGATCCGCGACGACTTCTCCCTGCTTGACGAGTGGGAAGACCGCTACCGCTATGTGATCGAACTGGGCGAGGCCCTGCCGCCATTTCCCGATGAGGAACGCAACGCCGCCAACAAGGTGCCCGGCTGCGTCAGCCAGGTCTGGCTGACAACCGAATATGGACCGGGTCCCGATCCAGTCGTCACCTTCGCCGGTGATTCGGACGCCCATATCGTGCGCGGCCTCGTCGCTATCATGCTGGCGCTGTTTTCCAGACGACTGGCCAGCGAGATCCAGAAGACCGACGCGGAAGCCACACTGAAGGCACTTGGCCTCGACGAACACCTGTCGCCGCAACGCGCCAATGGTCTTCGTTCCATGGTCAAGCGCATTAAGCGCGACGCCGAGGCGGCGTTGAGGCAGACCGCCTGATTAGACAACAGCGCGCCTTGCCCCCGCACAGCAGTGAGCCCCGCACCTCGGCCAAGGCGTATTGCTCCAGTAATGCCTCCAAAAGCAAAACGGCGCCCGGAGGCGCCGTTGATCGTTCAACCCACGTTGGGAAGAGCCGATATCAGCGTCCCTTGCGCTTGCGGCCGAGACCCATCTTCTTGGCGAGCTGGGAGCGGGCGGCAGCATAGTTGGGAGCAACCATCGGATAGCTTGCGTCCAGGCCCCATTTTTCACGATACTCGTCGGGCGTCAGACCGTAGTGGGTCATCAAATGGCGCTTCAGCGACTTGAACTTCTTGCCGTCTTCAAGACAGACGATGTAGTCGTCATGGACGGAGCGTTTCGGGTTTACTGCCGGCTTCTGCTTGTCGGCAGGAGGTTGTTCACTGGTCCCGCCCACGCGCCCGAGGGCGGCATGGACATCGGCAATGAGGCTCGGCAGCTCGCCGACCGGCACCGGATTGTTGCTGACATAGGCGGCCACGACGTCGGCCGTCAACTCGATCAGCGCATCACTATTTCTGGAAGGTGTTTCGATAATATCCATGGCTTCATGACCCCAACGAGAGTTGTTTCTATCTGCGCCCTATTTTTGACAGGTCGGGCATCGCGCGAAATTTTTGCAGGAAAGAGCCTCTGCGATTCGCGTCACAACATCCTAATGAGCCAGTGAACCAAGTAAGTCAATTCGCTTCTTGCGCTGTATTCATCGATGTTAATAAAATATTCCACGATCAGCTTCAACCTTTCGTGCACTCTGTAATTTTGCGATATTTTCTGGTCCGACCAGCAACGGCTGACGCGCCGTCGGGCTGCCGTTACATCCTCGATGGCCAGTAAAAAATTCTCAATGCTTGGCTATGCTTGGTTGTGGCGCAGGCTATCTGGTTGTTTTCAGAATCTGCAAAACCATAGGTTGCGATTTGCTGTTTGCAAACAAACCACAAATCAGCGCCGCGGATCGCCGCCGATCCATCAATGTGGGGTAATGTATTTTCCGTAGACCCAGCCGGTGACAAAATTGCCGTTGTGTGCAGGATCATGCCAGACTTCGCACCAGCGATAGCGGATCTTCTGTTCCTGCTTCCAAACCGGCTGCTTGGCGATGTCGAGCAGGTTTATGCCCCCGGTGCATTTCCCGGTCATCTGCAAAACGGCACCGTTGGGATAGGCGGCCTGCTTCTGGGAAGACCCCGCCGGGTACTTGCGCACGTTGAGCGTGTCGCCAAACGGAACGTTGGTCACTTGCCAAGCTGCGAACACGGTTGCATGAGATTGGCCGGTAAAGGCCAAAACTGTCGAAGCGACGACGAAAGCCGCGGCAGCGCGAAAACGGAATTTCATTTTTCTCTCTCCTCCGGCTCATCTTCTGGAACCCAGCGCAAAACATACTTCCGGCTCTTGAACCTGCGCTGATCGGCGTGTTCATTCTCCATTCAAATAACTTCCCAGCGAGACGCAATGACCCGAACCCCAGCATTTCCGACTGTCAGCCCGCCACAACCCGAGAAGCGGCCGGTCTTCGATCTGCATCATGGAGTAACCCGGACGGACGACTATGCCTGGCTGAGAGCCGACAATTGGCAAGAGATGTTCAGGGATCCGTCCCTGCTCGACGCCCAAATCCGCGCCCATCTCGAAGCCGAAAACGCCTATCAGGCGGCGTTGATGGCCGACACCGCCCAGTTGCGGAAGCAGCTTTTCAAGGAGATGAAGGGCCGCATCAAGGAAGACGACTCTTCCGTGCCGATGAAGGATGGGCCGTACGCCTATGGCTCATCTTTCAAGCTTGGCGGCGAGCAGCCGCGTTATTTCCGCACGCCGCGCGATGGCGGTGCCCAGCAGATCCTGCTCGACGGCGATCTCGAGGCCGAAGGCAAGGCCTATTTCCGCCTCGGCGGTGTCGATCATTCGACCGACCACCGCAAGCTTCTCTGGGCCTTCGACGACAAGGGTTCCGAATTCTACACGCTTCGCGTCCGCGATCTCGCCGACGGCAAGGAGTTGCCGGATAGGATCCCGGCTACCGGTGGCGGCGGCGTATGGAATGCTGAC
>NZ_RZSW01000711.1:0-2561 GCF_003997375.1 Mesorhizobium sp. M5C.F.Ca.IN.020.29.1.1
GGCCTCTATTTCGCTGCCCAGACCGGCGTCTTCAAGTCGGCGGCCGAACTCGACACGGCCCCGCCGCAAACGGTACCGACGGTGGAAGACGATGATTTCACGCCGCCAAGCGACACCGCCTCGCCGCTGGACTCCGGCGAGGCGGCGCGCGACTGGATCAATGTGTTTTCACCGAGCGACCCGGCGCTTGTCAGTGCGCCTTCGGATGCCAAGGCCGAAGTCATGCAGGACGACAGCGGTTCCTTCCTGCGCATCCGGTCGGGCGCCTCCGGTTCGGCAATCAGCTTCGACGTCGGGCAAGGCGTGCTGGAAAAACTCGCCGGCAAGCACGCCACGTTCGACATCATCGCCCGCTCCGAGGAGGGCAAGGACACTCAGATCTCCGTCGACTGCAACTTCGGCGAACTCGGCGACTGCGGCCGCAAGCGCTACGCGGTCGGCCACGAGCGCAACGAATATCTGTTCGACGTGCGGTTTCCCGACAAGCGTCCAGGTGCTGCCGGCACCATCGCCATCAATTCCGACTTCGACAAACAAGGCAAGTCGGTCGACATCTACGAGATCCGCGTCTCGATTGTTCCGTGACCCTCAGGTATCGAGCAGCGCCTGCAGCGTCTCGATGCGGTCGGCTTCGGCCGCCGGCTTGTCCCAGCGCAGCCGTGAAATGCGCGGAAAGCGCATGGCGACGCCGGATTTGTGCCGTGTCGAGCGGTTGAGCCCTTCGAACGCCACCTCCAGCACGAGACCTTGTCTGCGGTCGGCCCGTACCGAGCGGACCGGGCCAAAGCGCTCGATGGTGTTGTCGCGGACATATTTGTCGATCTGCCTCAGTTCCTCGTCGGTGAAGCCGAAATAGGCTTTCCCCACCGGCACCAGTTCCTCCGATCCTTCCGGGCCGGACCAGACGCCAAACGTGTAGTCGGAATAGAAGCTCGAACGCTTGCCGTGGCCGCGCTGGGCATACATCAGCACGGCGTCGACCGTGTGCGGATCGCGCTTCCATTTGAACCATGGGCCTTTGGGCCGGCCGGTGAGATAGGGCGAATCCCAGCGCTTCAGCATTACGCCTTCGATGACCGGATGCAGCGGCTTGCGGCGCAATTCCTCCAACGCCTGCCAGTCGGTGAATTCGACCAGCGGCGAAAGATCGAAGCGGCTCGGATCGAGCGTCTGCACGAAGGCTTCGAGGCGGCCGCGTCGCTCGCGGAAAGAGCACGCGCGCAAGTCCTCGTCGCCGATCTGAAGCACGTCGTAGCAGCGCATGAAGGCTGGGTATTGCTGCTGGATCTTCGGTGTCACGCTCTTGCGGTTCAGCCGCTGCTGCAGGTCCGAGAACGTACCGGTCGCCTGCAGGGGATCGCCGACCAGAAGCTCGCCGTCGAGGGTGGCGGAAAAATCCATCGCCTCTGCGAGGTCCGGAAAGGCCCCGGAGACGTCGTCGCCGGTGCGCGAATAGAGCCGGCGAATGCCGCCTTCCGATACGGCCTGGACGCGGATGCCGTCCCATTTCCATTCGGCGGCGTAGTCGGCCGGGTCGAGCTTTTCGAGATCGCCGTCACCGATCGGGTTCGACAGCATCACCGGCCGGAACAGCGCCAGAGCCGTCTTTCTGGGTTTTTCTGCCTTGCCTTCCAGCCAGGCGAACAGCTCGGCATAGGGCGGCGTCAGCCCATGCCAGAGTTCTTCGATTTCGGCGATGTCGACCTTGCCGAGATCGGCCAGCGCCTGCTTGGCCAATCGCGCCGAGACGCCGATGCGCAGCCCGCCGGTGACCAGCTTGATGATGGCGAAACGCGCCGAGATGCTGGCGCTGTCGAGCAGTCTGGCCAGCACCTTCGGCCCGTCGGAACGGCTCGCCGCCTGCAGCTTTGCCACGACCTCGGCGAGCGTCGGCTCATGGTTGGCGATATCTGCGGGCGATTGCGGCCAGACCAGCGACACGGTCTCTGCCAGGTCGCCGACATAATCGTAGGAATAGCCGAACAGCACCGGATCCATGCGCTCCATCACCAGCATGCGAAGCATAGCCGGCTTGACCGCCGCGATGGTCAGGTCGCCGGTGATGGCAGCCAGCGCCAGGCCGCGATCCGGATCCTCGACGCTGCGGAAATAATCGCTCAGCAGCGTCAGCTTGCCGTTACGCGACGGAGTCAGGACAAGGCGATCGAGGAGTTCGGCGAAGCGATTCATGGCGGTGAGAACCGCGTCAGCGCTGCGTTGACGATTGTTCCTTCCATCAGCTCAATCGCCCTCATCCTCGTAGCCGACGAGATGCAGCGGCCGCGCGGCGATGCCTTCGAGTTCGCACCAGCGCACCAGGGCCTCCTCGCGGCCATGCGTCACCCAGATTTCTCCGGCGCCGGTCTCCCTGATCGTGGCGGTCAGCTCGTCCCAGTCGGCGTGGTCGGAAATGATCAGCGGCAGTTCGACGCCGCCCTGCTTGGCGCGCTGGCGGATGCGCATCCAGCCGGACGCAAAGCACGAGATCGGATCGGGAAAGCGTCGCGCCCAGCGGTCGGCGAAGGCCGAGGGCGGGCCAACGACGATGGCCCCAGTGAAGT
>NZ_RZSW01000712.1:0-2559 GCF_003997375.1 Mesorhizobium sp. M5C.F.Ca.IN.020.29.1.1
TGCCGGAGTATATCGACACCTAAACCTTATCGAGCGTGAAGGTCGACCCCAACGCCGACTCATTCAGAGCATCGGCGAAGGCGTCGACCTGATCGTCGAATTGTGCATTGGGGAACGAGCCGACCTCATCGAGGTAGATCTCAAGGCGATCCCAAACAAGAAACCTGCCGGTGTCGCTGTCGGATACAAGCGCGATGGGCAAGTTATTGCCGCGATGGCGCCTGTGCACATCATGGTGAGCAGCGGCAAGCGACCAATGCCTGGAGTGATACTCGAGGTCGACACTGAGGACAAAGCGCTCGCGGCCGAGCCGGACGGCTACCTCCATGTTATGTGGCCCAAGGTCGATGAGTTGCGCATGCCGACGGCGCAGACCCGGACGCGGCTGATCGTCGGCTGGATCGCAATGGTCGGTGTCGTTGCCCTGTTTGGCTGGCTTGCCTTTTCCGCACCGGGGTGGCGGCGTAAGGGGTGGATGCCTAATGTCGTGCGTTGGTTCCGACCATCGCCTGAACTTCCGACCCGCCGCCACAACCAGATCCTGGAACCTTTGGACTGCGGCGATGTTTGGTTAACTGGCCCGCGCTTGAGGAGCCAAGACTGACGCCGGGCGGGCTTTAGGAGGAAGTCATGTTCCGTGCGATCCCTTCACTTATTCTTCCCCGCCGCCGCCTTTTGTAGTTTGGCTTGGGCGCGACGCTTGCCTCGACTGTAGGCCGCGCTTCAGTATCGCTCGCCGACGAGGCCAGTGAGGTTCAGGATGAGGATATCTTCCAGTTCGCACTCAATCTGGAGTACATGGAGGCTGAGTATTACCTGCGCGGCACGACCGGGAAAGGAATCCATGATTCCGATGCAGGTGCGGATGCGGGCCAGGTGACCGGCGGCAAGCAGGTTTCCTTCGAAACGCCTGCCATCGGCGAGTTCATGGCCGAGGTGGCAGAAAACGAACTGGCTCACGTGAGGTTCTATCGCAAGACCCTCGGAGACCAGGCTGTGCCTAGGCCGACCATCGATTTCGAAGCTGGCTTCGCAGCCGTCGCAAAGGCTGCAGCGCTAGGGGAGGACTTCGATCCCTTCGGTAATGAGACGAACTTCGTCCTTGGCGGAATGCTCTTCGAGGATGTTGGTGTTACCGCCTATGCCGGCGCGGCGACAGTGTTGAAGAACAAGGATTTCCTCGCCGCCGCCGCTGGAATACTGGCCGTTGAGGCTTACCACATGGGAATGGCGCGATCGACGCTCTACCGAAAGGGCGAACAGGCCTGGAAAGCCGCCAACGCGGTCTCCGACGCGCGTGACAAGATCGACGGATCGGACGACAAGGACCAAGGCATCCAGATAGACGGCAAGGCAAACATCGTTCCTTCGACACCGGATGCGATAGCCTTCACGCGAACACCGCAAGAGGTGTTGCGCATCGTGTATCTCACCGATCAGGAAGGTGCGAGCAAGGGTGGCTTTTACCCCAATGGAATGAACGGCAAGATAAAAAGTACCTGAATGGACTGGGCTGTCCGAGTGGCCAAAGCCTGACATCGACGATCGCTACGACCTTGCCGATGCCGTCATGATCTGTGCCGATGGAACATCGCAGGCCAGCGATCTCGGAGGGACTAATAGAGGACGCGACGACGAGATGCCCGGCCGCGTATGATTTCCTTGCTTTAAATACCACTGGCTGGGCGAGATTTGAGTGGCGTCGCGGCGGAAGCTTTATACCAGTTTAGCGTCCTAAAGGGAGTTTCGACGCCGAAAACAGTTCTTCCTCGTCCGTGATTCCGGCTTGGTAGTTTGCGATGATGCGGGACGCGATCGCTTCACGTCGCTGCGGGGATTGACCCTCGATCGTCAACCTCTCGAAGACGCGGCCGAGCAAGGCCACTTCGGACGAACTGAAGACGCCGGCTTCTTTAGCTTTTTGATGAATCGGCATGCAACTCTCCCTCCTGCATCTCTTGTGCAGCTAATCCAAATTGGAAACTCAATCAAAGAAAAACACGCGGGATGGCGCGCGCGATCAAGAGCGGCGATCCACCGTCTTAGACGCGTGGTGATGCATACAGAAACAGTCTCCGAAAATGGCATTGCATACCAGCGGAGCGCGCCTTACGCGCCTTGGTGCAGCAAATCGTATAGGATCGTTGACAACGTCCGGCGTTCGGATTGTCACCGCCGAGTCGCAACGGGATCGAGCAGACGTGGTCCAACCTGAGCGGCGGCGAGGATGCCGCAGCTGTTGCGACTGAGCCATGCAACCGTAGAACATAAGCTGAAAACGCAAAAGCCCGCTGCCAAAGATGCGCCGGCTGGGTCACGCTCGAATAACGCGAGCGGAACAGAGCATCGAATGGCCGCAGGAACAGGCCCGTTTCAACGTTGCAGGATCCAAATGGATCGTTGTCGGCCGGCTTGGTTCGAAGGCTAGAACCCGAACAGGAAAGAGGACGCGGAACCGGAACTGGCGCGGTTTCGTCCCGTCCGCGTTCTGGACAAGACAGTCATGTGCGCGTTTTGCTGCGTAGCGCTTTAAAGCCCATTCCCGAACCGATCCTCGGC
>NZ_RZSW01000713.1:0-2549 GCF_003997375.1 Mesorhizobium sp. M5C.F.Ca.IN.020.29.1.1
GGTTCGGCCATTGGCTTTTTTGTTGAAGGTGACTGCGCCAGCTTCGAGCGCAAACAGCGTGTGATCCGTGCCAATGCCGACATTGGTGCCGGGATGCCACGTCGTGCCGCGCTGACGAATGATGATGTTGCCCGGAATCACGGCTTCGCCGCCGAACTTCTTCACGCCGAGCCGCTTGGAATGGGAGTCGCGACCATTGCGCGACGAACCGCCAGCTTTCTTGTGTGCCATCTAACTAACTCCGATGCGCCGCAAGGGCGCTTAAAAGGTCTTATGAACGCGTTCGCGTTCCGTTTCAAGTCCGATCCGGCGACGATTGCGCCGGCTCGCTTTACTTCTTCACCAGTTCCTTGGCCTGCTCGCGCCAGTCCATGATCTGGTCGGCGCTGAACGGCATATGCTCGTCGATCTTGGCGACATCCTTGTCGGACAGCTTGGCGATCTGGGCAAAGGTCATGATGCCCTGTTCGTTCAACTGGCCGGCCGCAACCGGGCCGATGCCCTTGATCACGGTCAGATCGTCCGGCTCGCCTTTCGGCGCCTTGAACAGCGGCGCCGCTGTTTCGCTTGCCTTGGCCTCGGTTTCCTTCGGCGCAGCCTCTGCCTTGGCTTCCTTCTTCGGCGCGGCTTCAGCCTTCGCCTCGGCCTTTGCAGCAACTTCGGCCTTCGCCTCGGTCTTGGCCGCGGCCTTCTTCGTCGGCTTGGCGCCACCCAGCAGGATCTCGGCGATCCGCACGGTGGTCAGAAGCTGGCGATGGCCGATCTTGCGGCGCGAATTCTGCCGGCGGCGCTTCTTGAAGGCGATGACGGTGCGGTTCTTGCCCTGTTCGACGACCTCAGCGGTGACCAGGGCGCCGTCGACGAACGGCGCGCCGAACGTGACATTCTCGCCCTCGCCATGCGCGAGCACGTGGCCGATCTCGACGATATCGCCGACCTGGCCTTCGACTTTTTCGATCTTCAGGAGATCGTTGGCGGCGACGCGATACTGCTTGCCGCCCGTTTTGATGACTGCGAACATTTTTTGCCTTTCGCTGTTCGGTCGGCCTTGATGAACCGCTTCAGGCGGTTCGGCCGTCTTTTTGTCAGTCTGCGGGTTCAAAAAGCAAGCGGCGCGGAAGAACCCTCCACGCCGATTGCGCGCTGTCCCTAACCGAAGGTTGGCCGCAAGTCAAGGCAAGCGGCCAGCATGCGAGCCACGAACGCATTCAAGCCAGGCGCCGACAACACAGAGCCGGGCGGCAGCCTGACAAGAAGCCGGTTCGCCGGGCAGATTGGGCCTTGTAACCTGTCCGCCCAACCGTTATCTAGTGCGCCGCGCCGGCAACGGCGGACCATGACCGCGGAGAGGTGGCAGAGTGGTCGAATGCACCGCACTCGAAATGCGGCATGGGTGCAAGCCCATCGGGGGTTCGAATCCCTCCCTCTCCGCCAGTTTCGCCAATTCTACGCTCTTATGCGAGATAGCTACCCAATCACCGCCGATAGCCGAACGAGCTTCTGCGGGGCTTGACTTGAGCGGACACGACTCGCCTCCGACCATTCTTAATGCCGGGTCGCGATCTGAGGAGCAACCATCATGAGCATAGCGAGCGACGCCCGTTTCTGGGACCGCACTTCACGGAAGTACGCCATGGGTGCGATTGCGGATCAGGCCGGCTATGAGCGCACGCTGGACCGGACGCGCGCCCTGTTGGAACCAGGCGACAGGGTGTTGGAACTGGGCTGTGGAACAGGAACGACGGCGCTCCGGCTCGCGGGCGATGTTCAAGACTATCTGGCGACGGATATTTCCGCTGGAATGATCGCGATTGCCAATGAGAAACACGCCGCTGGCCCCATCCCGGCGCTTGTCTTCCGCACCGCGACCGTAGAAGCGCTTACGCCTGACGCGGCGCAGTTTAACGCGGTTCTGGGATTCAACTATCTCCATCTGGTCCGCGACCTGCCTGGCACGCTGCGCCACATCCACGCCTTGCTTGCAGCGCAGGGCCTGTTTATTTCCAAGACATCTTGCGTCGGCGATATGAACCCACTCATCCGGCTTGCCTTGTTGCCCGCGATGCGCGCGATCGGCAAAGCACCCTATGCTGGCGTCTTTCGCGCTGCAGACCTGAGCCAGCATATATCTGCCGCGGGCTTCGACGTCCTTGCCACTGAAAGCCACGCAACGAAGGGCAACGACAATCGTCCCTACATCGTGGCGCGCAAGAGGACCTGAACGGCCACGGCTGCAGTGTATCAGTCAGGGCTGCTGTATTGCTGCGAGCTTCCAGTCGCCACCGTTCTGGCGCGTGAAGGTCCACAGTTCGGTTGTTTCCGTCGGTCGATCGGCTTCGCCCGCGACGATCTTGCCGCTGGCGCGATCGCGCATCACATCGTGAGACTCGTAGCGCAAGGCAGCCGTCGCGTAGTCGCGATCATCTTCCCGCCAGCTCTCCGCAATGTCGGCCTCCAACAGGCTGACATTCGAGACATCATTCCTGATGCCCTTTTTGGCATTGTCGGCAAGTTCTTCGGACAGGTACGACACCATCTCGGGGGTCGCC
>NZ_RZSW01000714.1:0-2548 GCF_003997375.1 Mesorhizobium sp. M5C.F.Ca.IN.020.29.1.1
GCATGAGGAACATACTGACGAGCAGTGTTCGTTCGAATGATGCTATTCCGTTGCCTTGAGCGCAAGTATTGGTCAGCCAGCACAGCGCCTCCTCTTAAGCTCGCTGGTGGTCAAGGCCCAGCGGCCTCCAGCTGCCAGTCCCCCTCGCAACCAAGCCGCTGGGCCGGCCCCGCTAGAGCGAAGAGCGTTGTCCCGCACATTAGCAACATCTTGACCAAGCCCTAGCGCGCTCCAGACTCAAATTTCATGGCGCGGGGCATAGGGGTATTGGTGACGTGGAGGCGATCACCACTACAGTGCGAAAGCGGGTCCGCGAGAACCAGGCGGGTGGAGAAATACCGGCCCCAGAAGCGCAACAAGCCGCTGCGTGCTTGGTGGCCAGCATAGAGTCCAAGAGAACATCCGCAGCGCCTGGGCCGCCGTCAAACTGGTTCGCATAACTATTGAACAAACCCGCCCAGCCGGGGTGTTGCCGAGCGAGGAAGCAGTTTGTGCTATTCGGTTCCGAGCCTGTCCATGAAGGCGAAGCCCTTGCCAAAGCCATCATTGAGACGGTTGAAAGGCTGGCCCGATGATTCGCCTTGAGTCAGTGCCGCGACAAGCAGCGAGCAATCGAGCTCCTCCGGAAACGAAACCTTCAGGTCACCCTGAGTTGCCATACGAAGCGATTTCAATCTTGCCGTCTTTGCGGCGCGTTCGGCGCACTCGGCCTCAGCGATTACCTTCGCGGAGCGCCTAATTGTGCTATTTCCCAGCCAACACATCTATTCGATCCAGCAGAATTCCGATGCGCCGGTCATGCCCTGACTCTTTGAGATTGTCGCCGTTCATTGTGATGAAGTCGGCTTCGATCGGTGGGGTTAAAACCTGCACTCCCGCCATGAGGCGCGGGCGGATCGGCTTTAGAATAGCCGTTGGCTTGGCGCGCGCCACCTAAAGCCGACCTTGGCCGCGTCTGGACTCCAATCGGAAGGCGAGTCACGGGCTAAAAAATGCGGAAAGCAGTCGTCTCTCTGGGGGTGCTGACAGTTCTAGCGGCGGGGGCGATTGGCGGGTTGCTGATTACGTCGACCGCAGTTCTCTACCACGACGAAAAGGATCCAACGGACGGGTTCATTTGCCATTATTTCACGGGCGTGGGGACATTCACGACGCCAAGCTATGCGGTGACTGGCTGCCCGCAGTTTATCAGAATTGGGTTCTAGGCGGCTCTAGTCCCTCGTTCGAATGATGCTATTGCATTAGCTCCCGCGCATTTTGCTGGACCGACGTCGACACGTCGGGTCTAAAAGGGGAACTTCATGGACACACTCATGACGACGGCCCGGCAGTTTTGCCAAGACGATTCAGGCGCTGCCATGGTCGAATATTCGATCCTTGTCGGCATCATTGCCGCAGCAGCGATACTTGCGATCCTGGCGATTGGTGGCTGGGTCACCGGGCGTTTTACCGGCCTGTGCGCCGCGTTGGAAGCCTCGCCGCTCGGCACCTGCAACGAGGGAACGGGCGTCGGAACCTGACACGCTAAAACCCAGCGCTCTTACTGCCTGGGAAGGGTCGGCGTTCGTCGCGCCGGCCCCTTTTTACGAATTTCTGTACGACACCGCCACCCAGGCCTGTACTCTGTTAGGTGTTTGTTGCATTAACGCCAGTTGCATGGCCGCAACCATTGCGCATGCTGCCAGCCACTCGACTGGCCTTCGGCATCCAGTGTCACGCCAAAGAACGACACCGTTAGTAGACGGCTTAACCTCGCTGGCTGCCGCGATGACAGCCTCCGGCGCTAGCGGCTAGAGTGCTTATGGTAGGATCGGGCGGGTTGAAGCGCCTATTCTGATTCTTTCGCCTCTTCCTTTTTCAGGATCGGCGTTTCGGCAGTTGTCGGCGTATTCGCGACGCTTGCGACTTTGGTCTGCTGATCTACGCTTGCAGCTTTGGTTTGCTGATCTACGGAAGCCGTCATTTTAGTGTGGCCAACACATTCCGCTGCGGCGCCGGACACCGAAAGGCCCAGAGCGGCGACAACTAAGAGAGCGGTCCTCATCCTATGGCTCCTAGCTTCGTTGTTGAGGGTACAGGGAAAGATTAACGGCATATCCCCCGCTCGAAAAGTCAACTTTTCGTGCCCGCCCCAACGAAAATAACTGCAATAGGCGGACACGACGTCCGCGCTTCGGCCTCGTCTGCGCGAATTCGGCATGGACCATAATCCGATCCGCGCCTTGCAGCACGACTTTCTCGTTCCCAGATGTTACAAGGACTTAATACGCATCGCTTGAACTATCTTGAGAGCAATGCGCTTTGGCGAGACTGCGGATCAGGGGTTCTCGACCGTGTCCTCAACCGCGTTGGCTGTCGATTTGACGTCCCTGCCGACGCCACGGACGGTGTTGGCGCAGGCCGAAAGTGCCAGGGCGCAAGCGAGAATGGCGATCGGAGCAATGCGTAGCGGTTTCATGAATGGTATCTCCCTCAACAGATAGATTCGTGGGACAGCAACGAAAATCGGTTAGACTGGTTCCATGAGCATTGCGCGAAAGCTAAAACC
>NZ_RZSW01000715.1:0-2547 GCF_003997375.1 Mesorhizobium sp. M5C.F.Ca.IN.020.29.1.1
TCCTCTTGTCGCCGATGCCGCGTGAGTGCTCCCGGCTGCCGCTCTTCCCCTCCCGTATAACGTGCCGAAAAAGCAGCTTGCAATCCCGAAGTCGTGAGAATGCAGTTCGCCCGAAAATCCGCCTATTGTACTTTCGGTCACGCAAAGGCCGGAACGGCGGAGGAAAGCGAAACCACGATCGCTGTGGCGATGACGACTTGCGGCCACGAACGGCTAGCGCGGCAAGCCGATTCAGACGACGCCGTGTTTTCTGAGAACCTCCTGCTCGTCGCCTGACACCCACCCAAATATTTTCGGCTCTCCGCCCAGCTTCTGGACGAGGTAGTGGACGTCGAAATCGATCGTGACGTCCGGTCGGTCTTTGCGAGCGTAGGACGACGTCCAGGCGACGTGGGCAACGCAATGATGCTCGTCTATCGGCGAGACGCGAACAGCCCGTATTCGCATTTCCTTCATGCCGATCGCTCGATAATGAGCATAACCTTGCTCCATAACCTGCCTGAGTTGGTCGTCGTTCTTCCCGACCATGACGCCGGCAGGCGACGCCGCAATGAAGGCGGAGGCATAGACCGATGCGACTTCGTCCATGTCGGCATCGCCGGCGAGTTGCTGCTCGTACCTTTCGAACAGCTTCCTGACCTGCGCTTCCATGGATCACGCTCCCTCCAGTGTGGTTTTGGATTTGAAGTTTGAACCTGATGCCGTCAAAGATAGCAGAAACTTCAAATCCATCGTGTTGGCTCATTGCCAAAGCAGCACTTGAAGACAACAATGACTTCGACGCCGGCGCGCCAAACGCACACAAAAAGAGCCGCGCACAAAAAGAGCGTCGGAGGAATCGAGGAGGAAGCCGCTGGCCAGTTCACGGACGCGCTATGCATGCGGCCTATCGGTGCTCACCACGGATGAGCCCGACGCCAATGTGTTCACCCGGGCGGTCGCGGCCGAAGCCGCAGCCATCGATGCCGGCTTCGCCCTGCTGTTTTTCTCCCAGAGCCTTGTCGATGCGGCGGCCCTGTCGGACGCGCTGAAGATCAACGCGCCGGCACTTGCCTATGCCGGCTGCTCCACCGCCGGCGAAATCACGCCGCGCGGTCTGGAGGAAGGCCAGATCCTCGCATTGCTGCTTCCGTCAGCATCGTTTTCGGTCGCAAGCACTATGGTCGACAGTCTCTCTTCGTCGGGCATGGACAGGATCACCGGTGAAGTCGGGGCGCTGCGGCGCTCGCTGCAGGGTCGCGTCGGGTACGAACGGACCAACACCACCTTCGCGCTTTGCTTCATCGACGGGCTGTCCTATGCCGAAGAAGCGGTGACCTCCGCGATCCACTGGGGGCTCGATGACATTCCACTGATCGGCGGTTCGGCGGGCGACGATCTGAAATTCGAGACGACGCGGCTGATCTCGAACGGCAAGGTTGCCTCCGACTGTGCCATCATCGTGCTGATCACCACCGAAATTCCTTTCCGCGTGTTCAAGACCGACAATTTCGTTCCCACCGACGAGAAGCTGGTGGTGACCGCATCCGATCCCGATCACCGCACCGTGCGCGAATTCAACGCCACCAATGCCGCGGAGGAATACGCCGCCTCGGTCGGCGTCATCCCGCAGATGCTGACGCCGCTGAGTTTTGCCTCGCACCCCGTGGTGGTGAAAGTGGGCGGCGAATTTTACTGCCGCTCGATCCAGAAGATGCACGCGGACGGCTCGCTGTCGTTCTTCTGCGCCATCGACGATGGCGTCGTCCTTTCGATCGCCCAGCCCAAGAACATGGTTGAATCGACACGTGCCGCCTTCAGGGATGTCGAGGAAAGGCTTGGCGGCATCGACATGATCCTCGGTTTCGACTGCGTGCTGCGCAGGCTCGACGCGCTCAACCGCCAGGTCTTTCGGGAGATTTCGGAAGTCTACAAGGTCAACAACGTCATCGGTTTCGGCACCTATGGCGAACAGTACCGGTCGATGCATCTGAACCAGACTTTCACCGGCATCGCCTTCGGAGAGCGGCAGGCGGCGGTGTAGGAGGTTTTATGCCGCTCAGGAACATCAACGACCTGGAGAGGCTGAAGAAGATCAACGCAGCCCTTGTCAGCCGCGTCGAGCGCTCGATGGACCAGCAGGGCAACGCGTTCTCGCTGTTCCAGACCGCGATTTCGCTCGAGAATCGAGTGCGTACGCGCACCGAGGAACTGCACTCAACGCTGCGTAGATTGGAACAATCCAACATCGATCTCAGCGCCGCTAAGGAAAACGCCGAACTGGCGAACCTGTCCAAGACCAGGTTTTTGGCAGCCGCCAGCCACGACGTGCTGCAACCGCTGAACGCCGCGCATCTCTCCGTCTCGGCGCTGGCCGAAGTGCAGACCAGCGACGAGGGCAAAAAACTGGTCCGGCAGGTCGAGCGGTCGCTGGAGACGATGGAGGATCTGCTCCGCACCCTGCTCGACATTTCCAAGCTCGACGCCGGCGTCGTGCAGCCCGATGTCGGCGATGTCAGCCTGGAGATGCTGTTTTCGTCGCTGCGCTCGGATTGCCTGCCGGTCGCC
>NZ_RZSW01000716.1:0-2539 GCF_003997375.1 Mesorhizobium sp. M5C.F.Ca.IN.020.29.1.1
GCACCGAAGGCATCCACACCCAGGCCTGCAGCCATGTGCTGGATGGGTTCAAGCCACATTACGAATCGACTGTCACTGCCAATCTGTGGGCCGACGGCGCCGTGATGCTCGGCAAGCTCAACATGGACGAGTTCGCCATGGGCTCGTCCAACGAGACCTCCCACTACGGCCCCGTCGTCAATCCGTGGCGGCGTTCGCGCCTCGACACGGTGGTGATGCCAACCACGCATCAGGGCGATGGCGGTTTCGTCTCGGCCGGCGGCACCAGGACCGCGCGCACGCTGGACAACGCCCAGCTGGTGCCGGGCGGTTCGTCAGGCGGCTCGGCCTCCGCCGTTTCAGCGCTCCTATGTGCCGGCGCCACCGCCACCGACACCGGCGGTTCGATCCGCCAGCCCGCCGCCTTCACCGGCACGGGCGGCATCAAGCCGACCTACGGCCGCTGCTCGCGCTGGGGTATCGTCGCCTTCGCTTCGTCGCTTGACCAGGCCGGACCGATCGCCCGCGATGTGCGCGACGCCGCGATTCTCTTGAAATCGATGGCCTCGGTCGATCCGAGGGACACCACCTCGGTCGACCGGCCGGTGCCGGATTACGAGGCGGCGATCGGCAAGCCGATCAAAGGCATGAAGGTCGGCATCCCCAAGGAATACCGCGTCGACGGCATGCCCGACGAGATCGAGGCGCTGTGGCAGAAAGGCATTGCCTGGCTGAAAGATGCCGGCGCCGAGATCGTCGACATTTCGCTTCCGCATACCAAATATGCGCTGCCGGCCTATTACATCGTCGCGCCCGCCGAAGCCTCTTCGAACCTCGCCCGCTATGACGGCGTCCGCTATGGGTTGCGCGTGCCGGGCAAGGACATCGTCGACATGTACGAGAAGACCCGCGCCACCGGCTTCGGCCGCGAGGTCAAGCGCCGCATCATGATCGGCACCTATGTGCTCTCCGCAGGCTACTACGACGCCTACTATCTGCAGGCGCAGAAGGTGCGGAATCTCATCAAGCGGGATTTCGAAAATGCATTCACGGCCGGCGTCGATGTCATCCTGACACCGGCAACGCCGTCCGCGGCCTTCGGCATCGCCGACGAGGACATGGCTGCCGACCCGGTCAAGATGTACCTCAATGACATCTTTACGGTGACGGTGAACATGGCTGGACTGCCGGGTATCGCCGTACCCGCGGGGCTTGACGCCAAGGGCCTTCCGCTCGGCCTGCAGCTCATCGGCCGGCCCTTCGACGAGGAAACTTTGTTCCAGACCGCCCATGTCATCGAACAGGCGGCGGGTACGTTCCAGCCGGAAAAGTGGTGGTAGGATCGTTTCTAATCCAAGGCTTCGCATTTGAATGATGCGAGGCACTTTAGTCCTGGCTCATGAATGTCGTTGCCCCAAAACTGCTACGCGCTTTGGGGCGGCATGCGTTAGAGCGACGAGCATCCACTTGGACGCACAAAGGACACTCTAACACTTTGAATCTACGCATCGTGCTTTCCTAAAATCGGTGCCGATCTTTGGGCCGATGCGGTGAGGGTGAGGGATGTTCTTCTATCTTTCCAAATTTCTCTGGTTCTTTGTCCAGCCGTTGAATGGTGCGATCTTCCTGCTGCTGGCGGGGCTGTTGGCGTCGAGGTTCGGGTGGCAACGATTGGCGACCGCCGGCAGCTTCCTTGCCCTCGTTATTTTAGCGCTTTCGACATTGACCTCACTCGGGGCAATGATGCTCATTCCGCTGGAGCAACGCTTCCCCAGGCCGCCGCTGCCAGAAAAGGTGGACGGTATCATTGTGCTGGGCGGCGGTTTGGAGGGCGCCACCAATGCCGTGCGTGGCGGCTATGAATTGAATGGCGCCGGCGACCGGATCGTCGAGGCGGCCGTACTGGCACGGCGTTTTCCGACAGCGAAAATCGTTATCTCCGGTGGCACTGTCCAGATGCTCGCCGAAGGTGAGGGCGATGCAGATACGGGGCCGCGTCTGCTCACTGCGCTTGGCGTGACGACCGATCGGCTGGTCCTCGAGAACAAATCCCGCAACACTTACGAGAATGCAGTCTTCACCAGAGAACTGGTGACGCCAAAAGCGGGTGAGACCTGGTTGCTGGTGACATCAGCCTTCCACATGCCACGCGCCACGGCGCTGTTCGACAAGGCCGGCTTTCCGACCATTCCGTGGCCGGTCGACTACATGACCACTGGCAAGGAAAGCATCGGTGCGTTCTTCCCTTATAGCGGGTTGGAGGTCACCACCACCGCAATCCGTGAATGGATCGGGCTCGTCGCCTACTGGCTGTCGGGCCGCATCGATCAACTCTTCCCTGGACCGGGTGTTGGTTCGGGCGGCTGACCGATCACGGCTTGCCGGGCCGCCGAGAAGAACTGGCGACGCACCAGGACCGCCAGCAAAAGCAGCGTCGACAGCACGAACACTTTTGGGTCGACGAACCAGCCGAGATAACCGATCGAGAAAAACACGCCGCGAAGGCCGGAATTGAAGTGTTTCCCGGCCAGCATGTTCATGCGCGCCGCACGCCATACCC
>NZ_RZSW01000717.1:0-2525 GCF_003997375.1 Mesorhizobium sp. M5C.F.Ca.IN.020.29.1.1
GCGGTCGCGCTCGGCGCCGGTCACCGCGATCTTGAATTTTCTCGGCAGGAACGAGAACTCCGGATGCACCGACGACCATTGGCGCAGGATTTCCGCGTAGGGGCGCGGATCGGCGACCTCGTCGGCGGCGGCACCGGCAAAGTGGTCGGCGGTGACGTTGCGGATGCAATTGCCGCTGGTCTGGATGGCGTGCATTTCCACACTCGCCAGATCGGCCAGGATCGCCGGGATGTCCGACAGCGCCGGCCAGTTGAACTGGATGTTCTGGCGCGTCGTGAAATGGCCGTAGCCCTTGTCGTATTTGCGGGCGATGTGGCCGAGCATGCGCAGCTGCTTGCTGTTCAGCGTGCCGTAAGGCACCGCAATGCGCAGCATGTAAGCGTGCAATTGCAGGTAGACGCCGTTCATCAGCCTCAGCGGCCGGAACTGATCCTCGGTGATCTCGCCAGCAAGCCGCCGCGCGACCTGATCGCTGAACTCGGCGACGCGGGCCTGGACGAAATCGTGATCGAACTCATCGTAACGGTACATGTCTGGTCTTTCCGGGCGCGTCCGCCCGTTTCATCAATGTGGTCGTTTACGCCGCCCGGGCGGCTTGCGGGCGGGCCTGCTTGCCCAGGTCGTTGCGGTTGGTCGGGCCGGCGGCGCGGATCTTTTCGCGGAGCCGGACCGGCTCGACCACACCATTGGCGACGGTCACGTCGATCAGATTAACATCGACCACTTCGTTGTTGGCATAGGCCGTGGCGCCGATCGCCCCCAGCCGGTCTTCAGCCGCCTTATCATGAGCGACATCGGCATTGTCGATGATCTCGGCCCAGCCGCCGTTGGCGTACCAGACGGCTTCGCCGTCGGTCAGGCGGTTTGCGGTCAGAACTTTCATCGTTCAGCTCCTTCGGCGGCTGTTTGGGCCGCGCCTTCATGCCTGTGTGCCGCGAGCGGCTCGGAACGTTCAAAGTTGGCGCCGGCGACTGCATCGCCGATGATCGTCAT
The DNA here is from genome assembly GCF_003997375.1 of Mesorhizobium sp. M5C.F.Ca.IN.020.29.1.1. NCBI lineage: Bacteria > Pseudomonadati > Pseudomonadota > Alphaproteobacteria > Hyphomicrobiales > Phyllobacteriaceae > Mesorhizobium > Mesorhizobium sp. M5C.F.Ca.IN.020.29.1.1. Next base: position 994 of record NZ_RZSW01000717.1, read on the forward strand.
GACCGGGCCGGTAAGGTCGGCGCGGACCTCAAGCGACGGCAGGTCGGCGAGCGTGCCGTGGAAACGGCGGCGGTTGGCAAGGCTGGCATTCTCGACCACGGCGACCGCCGTATCCGGCGACAGGCCCGCCTCGATCAGCCGGCCGGCAACTTCGGCCGCGACTGAGCGGCCCATATAGACGGCGACCGTTGCGCCGGAGATGGCGAGCTTGGCCCAGTCGGGCAGCGAATTTCCCTTGAGGTCATGGCCGGTAGTGAACACCATAGATGACGACACGCCGCGCAGCGTCAGCGGCAACTCGAAATCGGCGGCGGCGGCGAAGGCCGCGGTGACGCCAGGAACCACCTCATAAGCGATGCCGGCATCGCGCAGCGCCGCCATTTCCTCGCCCGCCCGGCCGAACACCAGCGGATCGCCGGATTTCAGCCGCACGACGCGCTTGCCGTCGCGGCCGAGTTCAATCAGCAGTGCGTTGATTTCGGCCTGGCTCTTGGTATGGCAGCCCTTGCGTTTGCCCACCGGCAGACGCTCGGCGTCGCGGCGACCCATGGCGACGATCGTCTCCGGCACGAGTGCGTCATGGACGATGACATCGGCTTCCATCAGCAGGCGGTGGGCGCGCAACGTCAGCAGGTCTTCGGCGCCGGGACCCGCGCCAACCAGGGCAATGTGGCCCGATGCCGGCGCGTTCGAAAGCAACAGGTCAACGGCGGCATCATGCGCCTGCGAAAGCTGGCCGGCCGCCATGGCGCGGGCCGGCGCGCCGCCGAAAAAGTCGCTCCAGAAGCGCCGACGGGCATTGCCTTTCGGCAGCAATCTCTCAGCGGTGCCGCGTAACGAGGCGGCAAGCGAAGCAAGCGGCCCGAGCGACGGCGACAGCATGCGGTCGATGCGGCTGCGCAGCATCTGGGCAAGCACCGGGCCGGCCCCTTCCGTGCCGATGGCAATGGCGACCGGCGCGCGGTTGACCAGCGCTGGGGTGAAGAAATCGCACAGCTCCGGCCGGTCGACGGCATTGACCGGAATGCCCATCCGGCGCGCATCTTCGGCAACCCGGCGGTCGAGCGCCTCATTGCCGCTGGCGGTAAACGCCATGACCGCGCCTTCGAGATGCGCGGCATCGTAGGCGGCAGCAATGTGGATGGCACCGTTCGCGGCGATGAAGGCCAGCAACTCGGCCTCGGCGGCATCGGCTATGATGCGCAGCACGGCGCTCGACTGGCCGATCAGCCGCGCCTTGGCCAGAGCCTCCTCGCCGCCGCCGACGATGGCCACGGCTTCGCCCTCGACCCGCATGAATACGGGAAACGCGTTGAGCTTGGCGGTGGCCTGCGGCATGGCGAGCGGATCCTGAATACGCTGGCAGTTCTACGCGCGGGCGCGAAAAAGCAGAAGGAACGCACTCGCGCATCGCTTCGTGCGAAGCAATCGCTTTTCCGCAAGCACCAAAGGCAGGAGAAAAAAATTCCACAGCCACGAGTGGAGCGGATCCAAGCCGCTATTGCGAGCCTTGATCTGTGGCGGTTCTAGCG
>NZ_RZSW01000718.1:0-2509 GCF_003997375.1 Mesorhizobium sp. M5C.F.Ca.IN.020.29.1.1
GACTGGCCCATAATGGGTCACCGCACCGGCAAGCGCGAACCATCCCTCCGCGATCACACCACTGCCAATACCGCGCAACCCTGTTATATTTCCTTGCGGCGGACCTGATTTCCGCCTGGCCGGCGCCCATCAGGCAACCTACCCCAACGCCCCCCCAAAGTGGCGCCGGCCAACTCCGCCGCTGACCAATCTTCGCCACCGACAACGTCGAGCACGCCGTTGCGAGGGCGAGGCCTGCGCGCGATCGTAAGGCCCGATAGTCAGGGGCAGCGGTTCGAAGCCGCGTCCAGAGCGGCGGACTTTCAAGTCGGAACGCCCGGCTGCGATTCCAATCCGACAGATCGCCTGGAATGACAGAACGATCCGACATAAATCCAAAAAACCGGTAGCAAGCTGCGGCCAGAAAGTGTTGAAGACGGTGCCGATCGCATTGAACGCGGCGCGATCCAGTTGCGCTCGGCAACGCTTGATGATTTGTTGCCGCTTCAAGGAGAATGAATGATGCGCGAGCCTGTCGGTCAAGACGAATATGGGTCGGCCAACCCCTTCGACCCGGACGACCTGACGACGTTGAACGTGATGGGTCCGGGTGTGGCCAGCAACGATTTCGAGAAATACGCGGTCGCCGTGATCATCGTGTTCGGCGCCCTCGTCATTGGCGGCTTGATGGCCGCAACCCTGGCCTTGGGCCATCGCAACGGCTTCCTGTACGCGCTTGGCGGCGCCACTGCGGCGTGGATATCCGGAAATGCGCTTCTGCTCGATCGGCCGCGTATCTATGCCTTGTTCGTCGGCATCGCGGCGGTGATGCTGATTGCGTCCACCATAACGCTGGTCATCTGATGGTCTGCCGATATTTAGATGATGCCGGCCTGCGAATGGCGGTCTCCTGCACTTCCGGTACTCGCGTACCGAAAGTACGCTCCGTTCCGGTTCTCGGAAACCACGCAGTCTGGTCGCTTCGCGCCCGTCTTCGACTCCGGCTCGGCCTGACCTGAATCTCAACAGACCCGGGGCGCACGAAATTTAATATCCGATCGCCTCGCCGGATGCGGCGCGGCTGTCGATAGCGCCGTTGTAGCGGGCGCCGCCGCCCTTCTCGATCTCGGCCAGGCTCTTGCCGCCGACCAGGATGCCGGCCGCCTGGCCCCAGGTCGCCTCGGTGACATCGAGGTGGTAGCCCATGCCGGCAAGCAGCTTTTCGGTATCGGGCGACAGGCCGAACGGTTCGATATAGACCGTGTCTGGCAGCCACTGGTGGTGGATGCGCGGCGCGTCGATCGCCTCCTGGATGTTCATGCCATGATCGACAACGTTGACGATCGCTTCCAGCGTGATGGTGATGATGCGCGAGCCGCCGGGGCTGCCGATGACCATGAACGGCTTGCCGTCTTTGGCCACGATGGTCGGGCTCATCGACGACAGCGGCGTCTTCCTCGGCTCGATCGCATTCGCCTCGCCCTGTACGAGGCCATAGAGATTGGGCACGCCCGGTTTCTGGGTGAAATCGTCCATCTCGTTGTTGAGCAGGATGCCGGTGCCGTCGGCGACGACGCCGGCGCCGAACGAACCGTTCAGCGTATAGGTTACCGCGACGGCGTTGCCGTCATTGTCGACGATCGAATAATGCGTCGTCTCCTGGCTCTCGCCAAAACCCTTCGGCATCAATTCCTGCGACACGCCGGCCCGGAACGGATCGATCTTTTCACGGATTTCTTTTGCATAGGCCTTGTCCAGCAGCTTTTCGACCGGATTGTCGACGAAGTCGGGATCGCCGAGCGCCGAATTGCGGTCGACATAGGCATGGCGCATTGCCTCGACCATGATTTTGACGGTTTCGGCGGAACCCGCGCCAAGATAGGACAGCGGATAGAATTCCAGTACGTTGAGGATCTCGCAGATGATGGCGCCGCCCGAGCTCGGTGGCGGCGAGGAGGTGATCTCATAGCCGCGGTAATTGCAGGTCACCGGCTCGAGCTCGCGGACCGCGTAGTTCTCGAAATCCGCCTTGGCCAGAATGCCGCCCTTCTCCGCGCTGGCCCTAACGATGCCGTCGGCGATCGGTCCTTTGTAGAAGGCATCTCGACCTTGCTCCGAAATCGCTGAGAGCGAGGCGGCGAGATCAGCCTGAACAAGGCGCTCGCCGATGGCATAAGGCTTGCCGTCCGGCTTCAGGAAGATGGCAGCCGCGGCCGCGTTCTTGGCCAGCCGTTCGGCGCCGCGTTCGAGCGAGGCGACATCGCCCTGCTCGAGCACGAAGCCGTCCTTGGCATAGCGGATGGCCGGCGCCATCAAGTCCTGCCGCGTCAGCGTGCCGTATTTTTCCCGTGCCGTTTCAAAACCGGCCACCGAGCCCGGCACGCCGACCGCGAGATAGCCGTCAAGGCTGGCGCCCTTCACCGGCTCGCCGTCCTTGTCGAGATACATGGTCTTCGTCGAGGCGAGCGGCGCCCGCTCGCGGAAATCGAGGAAGGTCGAGCGGCCGTCCTTGAAGCGGATGGTCATGAAG
>NZ_RZSW01000719.1:0-2492 GCF_003997375.1 Mesorhizobium sp. M5C.F.Ca.IN.020.29.1.1
GTTTGAGGAGGAGTGCGAGTTCGACCGCCTCGTCGATGGGCTGCGGAAAGCCCACAAGCGCTGGCCGGGCGGCATCTATGCGCTGTGGTATCCGGTCAAGGACCGCAAGGCGGTCATCGCCTTCCGGAAAGCGCTGGTGCAGTCAGGCGTCCCGAAGCTGCTCGACATCGGCTTCGAGATCAGGCCGCCATCGGCCGAGCCCAGCCTCGACGGCAGCGGCATGGTGGTGGTCAACCCGCCGTTCACGCTGGAGCGCGAGCTGCGCACGCTGCTGCCGGCCTTGCACAAATTGCTTGTCGTCGGAAAACCGGCGCACTGGACGCTGGAATGGCTGGCGGCGTAAGGCGGCAGAGGTATCCGCGCGCCTGAATTGGCTGAAGGCGATTTCAAACTAAGAAACCATCGTCTCTACAACCGCTTGACCGCGCGCAAGCGAATCCGCACAGTGCGCGCAGTCGACCATAAGAGGCTGCTATGACTCGCTTCGCCCAATCCGCACTTGCCGCACTGATCGCCCTTTGCACGCCGCTCGGCGCGTCCCTCGCCGTCACCCAGGCAGCAAAGGCGGCCGACCTTGCCGTCTATACCGAAGAAGACAGCGGCGTTTGCGGTGAGGCCTGGGTGCTGAACAAGATCACCAGCCGCTTCTCCTACCAGGTGCGCCACGTGCCGAATCTGCCCGATGTCGAGATCACCGATTTCCAGGGGATCCACCAGCACCGCTATCTGCCAGCCAATGAAACCTGGCCGATCGGCCGTCGCTATTGCGGCGCCACCGTCAGCCTGTCCGACGGCCACGCCCGCACCATCTGGTATCTGATCGAGGAAGGGCAGGGCTTTGCCTCGATCGGCGATAATGTCGAATTCTGCGTCGCGGGCTTCGACCGCTGGATGGTCTACAACGGCCGCTGCCGCGTCCTGCGCTGAACGCGTTTACCTGGCTGCTCCGCCTCATCGAGGATGGCGCGAAGGAAGGCGGCGTGACCGCGAAAGGCGCGCCGTCCGATTGATGTCGCCTTGACCCGCGTTTGCGGCCGGCGTCCGACAAACAGCTTTTCGACATCGACATATCCCGCCTTGGCAAGCGTATCGATATGCGCGCCGAGATTGCCGTCGGTGGCATTGACGATGGCCTTCAATCGGGTGAATTCCAGCGCTTCGCGCCTTTCCAGAGAATTCAGCGCCGCCATGATCATGAGCCGCACGCTCTGGTGGATGATTTCGTCGGCAGCCATCATTGGGCCTGCTATGGTGTCAGCGTTCAGTCTCACTGATCTGGGACAGCGCCGCTAGATCTTGCGCGAATGACATTACGCTTCCCCCGCAGACCAGAATACTCTGTCGGATCGAGTAATCTGTCAACTAGCAAAAAGGTTGCCTTCTCAAGCCCCAGACAAGGTCATGGCGCAGAACGAGCCGGGCTTTGCTTTTGTAGATTGTGTAGATCGTCTCGTTGGACAAGACGATGAGATCGATGAAGCAGCCCATCATGATGTTGCCGGTCGATGATCGACGAGCAAAACGCTTGCTAACCTTCAGCACTTTGTAGTGCGATTGGTTCCGGTTAAGCGCGCAGAATGTCTGTCGCAAACCTCGGCAAGCTCGAAGAGCAGCAGCGACATTTTGCGAAATCAGGACGAGCGTGTGTCGCCGGTAATCAAAATTTAAACTGAAAGAATCATGCTAATGCTTCGCTGGCTAGACAAGCGCGAGTCAGATATGCATTACGCGCCGGGTCATTAACGGCCGTCGGCACAACGAAGGGGCATGATATGGCTAAACAGTCATCCAAAGCGCCGGCATCCAAGTCTCCGGCAAAGAAGGCACCGGCAAAGAAAGCACCAGTAAAAGCTGTGGCGGAAAAGGCCGCAGCAGCTGTGAAGAAAGCAGCACCTGCTGCCAAGCCGAAGGCCGCCGAGGCCAAGGCAAAAGCAGCGCCGGCCAAGAAGCCGGCCGCGAAAGCCGCGGCAAAGCCGGCAGTGAAGAAAGCAGCACCAGCCAAGGCCAAAGCAGCACCAGCCAAGAAGCCGGCTGCAAAGGCCGCGGCGAAGCCGGCAGCGAAGAAAGCAGCACCTGCCAAGGCTGCACCGGCAAAGAAGGCTGCGCCGGCAAAGAAAGCGGCTGCAGCGAAGTCTTCGGTGGCAGTGAAGAAAGCAGCGCCGGCGGCCAAGCCGAAGGCGAAGGCAGCGCCCGCGAAGGCGAAAGCCAAAAAGTAATCGCGTTTCTTAGCTCGCGGAGGACAGTGCTGAAGACCGTTGAGGGCGGGTGCCGGACAGGCGCCTCGCTCGCAGGGTCAGTGCTCGGGCAAGAATAGAGGCGGAGGGAAGACACCTTTTCGCAACTCCCAGGACTTCGCCGTACGGCGAAGTCTGGTGGGGCATTTCTCTGGTGCCCGGAGAGAAATTCTCGGTGCAGGACCGGGTTGGCTAGGTTCGGATCTGTTTGACCTGTTCAGATCCTCTTGGGGTGCAACTGCCGTGCCGCTCATTGCC
>NZ_RZSW01000071.1:0-17104 GCF_003997375.1 Mesorhizobium sp. M5C.F.Ca.IN.020.29.1.1
ACGGCAACAAGGCAGACGATATTCCGAGATCGCGCCACTCTGATCGTCATCCGGCTGGAAGAATACAACTATCCGGCGGCCACCGATCGCGTCGATCATGGTTTGGCTATCGTCCGCGACGCTCCTGGTCGTCGATCTGGTGCAGTCGTGGAGCCCAAACGCTATGGCTGACGTCACCGGCGTGTCGTCGGCCGGAAGCGACACCGCCGGCCAGCGAACAGCCGGTCGCGCGCTACCTGATGGCAGTCGCGTCTGGTGGCCTGAGCGGCGTTGGCCCGCCTGACGCGCGGCTGCTATGTCCGCCGCTCCGTTAAACACGGAAGCTGCGCGGCGGACACACCAACGTCACCACTGAATGCCACGCCATTTTTTGCAGAACTTGACGCACACAACTCCTGGAAGCAAGCGTCCTGGCACAGGTTCTTTATTCGCACATGCTAATATATTGGTCGCCCTGACCCGTTCCGATATGTTATGATGGTTAACGCGCTGAGGCCTGGATAGCCAAGGAGCGCGTCACGTCAGCGGCTGCGAGTGGGACGGCGATGTCCTTTTTGCTTTTTTTGCGAGGCCTTGTCATAGTACTGTTGGCATTCGCCATCAGTATATATTTGCTCACCGGCTCCCTCTGGGGCACGTTTGTCCAGACGTTAATTTGTGGGATCTTGATACAGCTTGGGTACTTTGTTGCTGTCATGCTGCTAGTGTGGCGCTCGGTCTCCAAAGAATCGGTGACTCCGAAGTCAGAATCGGTGACTCCGAAGTCACACATCGCGCGATGAGTCCGAAAGGGAGCAACTGCCGAGCCACTTAGTAAGTGAGGCGGGCCACGCTCCGCCTTTATGGGCTCTGGCTGCTAGAGCAGGACGATCAGCAAGATGACACCCCACACCACGAAACAAAATGTGACTGCAGCCTGTCTTATTCGGGCACCGGAGAGGCTTTCCGCGAGGCGCCAGATGCGCGCAGGACACTTGCGGTGATCGTTAGCGCGAGTCTGTGATCGACGAGCCATTCCTGTTTCCCGCAGGACAGGCTCAACCGGAGCCCGGAATCTCTTGCTCAGATGTTTTGCCATTTGGCAACACGACTCAATTTCTTCCTTCAGTTGGAGCTTACGACATGCAGCGGAATTGCGGCAGTCGGAGCATGGGCCGCGTGAGGTTTCGTTTATTGCATCGAGGTTAGGATTTGCGCTTTTGGCGAAGAGCGGGCTGATGCCCGCCCCGAGCGGTGCTCCTGTGCTCCGTGGGCGTCGATACTGAATTTGCAGACATTTAGTCAGATAATGTGGTATGGTGTTTGCCATTACCGATGCGCTGCCAGTCTCATCCCACGGGTTTGAAGGCTTATGCTTCGCGAAGTTGAAAAGCACCCGGATTCTGCCTTCACATTCGGCGATCCTCAGTGGGGAACGATTGATCTCGAAACACTCGTGGCGGCAGCGCAACGGCAGTTGAGGTTCGTCCTTACATGCGCGCTCGCAGGACTTGTGCTGGGGCTGGCCTATCTTTGGGCTGAGGTGCCCTTGTACGAGTCGACCGCCAGAATCCTGATCGACAAGAACCAGCCATCCGTCGTGACGAAGTTAACAGAGAGCGGAAGCTCCGCACCGCTTGACCCGATGATGCTGAGTCAGGTCGAATTGTTGCGGTCCGACCGCATCGGGCTAAAGGTCGTTGACAGCCTCGGTCTTGCTACCGATCGCTCTTTCTTGTCAGCGCCATATTCATTGCTCAACAGTCTTTCAGGATCGGTCGCTCGGTTGTTTTGGCCATTCATCGGCAGTTCCGAAGCAAGTGGAGCGCCGGTGAAATCGAGTGCCGCGCGAGGATCCGATCCTCGATGGCAGGCATTTGGCATTCTGGCTGAGAATATAACGGTAGATCGCGTAGGAGATTCTTACATTCTGCAAGTCCAATTTCGGTCGCCTAGCCCCGAAATGGCGCAAAAAATAGCCAGTAAATATGCAGAAATCTATATCGCTGACCAAGTCGGAGCCAAAGACGAGTCGATTATCAGAGCTCGCAGCGCACTGGCGGAAGAGCTCGAGACGGTGCGGAAGCGATCGGTTGATGCCGAGCTCGCAATCCACAGGTTCCGAACAGACAATACGCTGACCAAGGAGACGCTGGTTACCTTGCGCCAGCTCGAACTTGAGGCGTCCTCTCTCAAGTCGCAATATGAACAGGTTCTGCAGCAGTACCAAGCGAGCCTGCAGAACCTTTCGATAGCGTTGACGGAGGCGCGGACTATCTCGGAGGCACCATACCCCGGCAGACCGAGTTCTCCGAACAGCAGTCTTACGTTGGCGTTCTGCGCCGTGCTCGGCGGCATGATTGGCGCCGGTGTGGGCGGAATTCGGGAGTACCGTGAGCGCTTTTTCCGCACGACGGCTCAAGTGCGCGATGAGCTCGGACTTCAGACGCTCGGAATGATCCCTTTGCTGGACGGGAAGCCAATTCGGCGAAACCAGCACGATCGTGCGGCCGGAGAGCCGCCATTCATCGAGGTGGGGAACAGCGCTTTCAACTGGGTAGAACAACATCCGCGCTCGGAATTCGCCGAAGCGATGCGAACTGTGAAAGTCGCTGTTGACGTCGAGTTACCAAGGAAGAGCACCAAGGTGCTCGGCATCGTTTCTTGCCTCCCGGGAGAAGGGAAGTCTCTGGTCGCTGCTAATTTAGCGATTGTTCTTGCTATGCAGCGTTGTAAGACATTGTTGATCGATGCTGATATCCACAATCCTGGGTTGTCACCTATGTTGGCCAACGGCTGGGAACGAGGCCTGGCCAACTTGTTGGCTGGAGAACTCAATCCGAGAGACGTGCTGGCCCATCAGTCATTGCCATTGAGGTTCCTGCCCGGCGTGAACCAGAGCCAACAGAAGCTCGCAAACATCGTGCAGCCTATCGAGAAAATGGGCGACTTTCTGCTCAAGGTGGGCCCTATGTTCAATTACGTTGTCGTTGATTTGCCCCCGTTGGCTCCAGTCGCGGACGTGAGGTCCTTTATCCAGCACCTCGACGGCCTTGTTCTGGTTGTTGAATGGGGTGTGACCGCTCGTACATTCGTGCGCGAAATCCTCGACAACAACCCGACCCTGGCGGATAAATGCATCGGCGTTCTGCTCAACAAGGTCGATATCAAAAGAATCAAGCGGTACCAAAAATTCGGCAGCGCCGAATTTTACAGTGAACGTTATCATCGGTATTACCAGGCCTAGTTGTGGAGCAGGCATATTGAACAGAGGGGTCTCGTGAAGATCGCAATTGTACACTATTGGCTCGTCACGATGCGCGGCAGCGAAAAAGTTGTTAGGTCGTCTTGCGATTGTATCCAGAGGGTCCCGGTCGCTCTTGAACAAGAAAGGGCAGCATTACCCGCCTTGGGCCAGTAGGCTCGGGGTGCTGATTCCACGAAGGAGAGCAACGCCATGAGAAAGCATAGCAAGAACGGATTGCTGATGTCTGGCAGGAAGTTGAGTAGGCTTGGCAAGCTTTGGAAGCAAGCTTCGAGCGCTTCTGCCTGACCGCAGGCATCACGGCGATGGAGGATCTGCTGCGGGTTGACGCCGAGGGGCTGACTGGAGCGCGCCACGCACGCAGCCCGGCGCCGCGGGCTCGCAACCGTTACGTGGCGTCCATTAGATCGGGCGCGCAAACTGGGAAACCAAAGTTGCTTGGCGACAGTAGCGAAGCGGCCCGGTTTTCTGCGATTCGCGGATCAGTTGAACGGATGCAATTGCAGAGCATGGCATCGCTGATCATCGCGGGACTGTTCTCTCGGCCCGCCTACAGTATCCCCTCATATCGGCTAAAGGCGAGGCGGGCGGCATTGGGAGTTCTTGACCCATGATATCTCAGCCTCCGCACGGCATCATCCTGATGACGTGCGAATATCCTCCATTTCCTGGTGGCATCGGAACATACGCCGGACGGTTGGTCGACATCGTTCGTGCTGGTGGCCACGCTGCGACCGTCATAGCGCCTGCCTATCCTGATCTTCCTGCCGTTCCCCAGGAGCCGGATACCCATCGCATTCTGCGGCATCATCAAATTTCTCCATTCGGGGCGCTGCGGGCGCTTTCTATTCTGCGCAACGTTCCTAAGGACAGGTTGTTTTTGGCCGCCGACATACGCAGTGTACTTCTGACATTTGTGCTACGACCGTTCCATCGCAGAGGATATCGAGCGATGATTCATGGCAGCGAAGTCAGCAAATTCAGGACCGATTCCATCCTTTTTCGGTTTGTACGCCGCGCCTACGAAGGAGCAGATGTCGTTTTCGCCAACTCACATGCGACACTGCGGATCTTTTCCGAAAGTTTTGGAATGCCCCGGAAGGGTGTCGTCACGTATCTCGGCGTGGATCCCACATGGTTTCAGCCAATCCATGGAAATTTTGAACACCCGCAACTTGCAGCTGTACCACAAGCTGCAAGCGTCATTTGCGCAGTCGGACGTATCGAGCCTCGGAAGGGCCAGCTGGAAACTGTCCGGGCTATCGCGAGCGCGCGCGATGAATACGGATTAGACAATCCGATCTTTGTGATGGCTGGACGGGCCGAAGATCAGGCCTATGCCTCAAAGATATTGGATGAAGCGGCACGAGCTCGTGTTCCAGTGATCGCTACCGGTAGGCTGTCCGACGACGACTTAAAGCGCTTATACCGCCGTGCGGCGTGCCACACATTGTTCGCACGAGAGCTACAGGGAAAGATCGAGGGCTTCGGGCTAGTGTTGGTTGAGGCCGGTGCGCAAGGATGTCCTTCGATAGCAACGGCCGTCGGCGGCATACCCGAGGTCATGGGCTCCACTGGTGTGCTGGTGCCCCCGGAGGACGTGAACGCGATGGCCCGCGCGATAGCAACCTATGTGGCCAATGCAGAACTGCGTGAGCGCGACGGTGCTCTTGCCAAATCACGGGCACGCACCTTCGACTGGGCAACCTGTGCAGGCGCGACGTTTCCGGAGCTGAATGGGCTGAGCCCGAGGCCAAAGTAGCTGCTCAGCTTTTCCGGAGTCGGGAACCAATGAATATCGCCAAACGATGAAAGGGTTGTTGAAGCAACCACGGAAGTCCGCCCGGTAGCGTCATCAACCGGAGAGCTCGTGACTCTTGAGCGATTGTTTGGCGAGAGTTTTATCAAGCTCGGCGAGCTGCACCGATACACGTTCGAGCTCGTTGACGCCTTTGTTAACAATGCCGCCGAGCGCGCTCCTTGCGGTATCGCTCTGGGGCGTACAGATCGAATATACTGGCATGAATGGTGCGTTCTTGGCCCGCTCGGGGGACGGGACGCAGCGATCGATGCTGCATCGACAACGTGGCTTCAACGCCGTTGGCTTGCAGAACGCGGTGGAATCGAAACCCGGCGAGTGCGCATCGGAGAGCTCTGATTTCGCCTCCGTTATGGTCCTGCCGTCGCGGTACAGAATAATCGCTACGGAAGGATTCCAGGGCTGCCGCCTGAGATGCTCGAACTCTCGCCATTCCGCCAGCATCTTTAAGAGCTGTCAGCAAAGTCTTTGCGCAAGGCGCGGTAGAACAATAGCTTGGCTGCACGGCGCACCTGCGGATCCATGCCCCTCGGCAGGGCGCAAAGAAAAAAGTAAACGTACACCCGCCATGACAATGGATCGTGCCACATCGCGCGAATGAGCAAGCGCAATCCGCGTTTCGTTTCGCCTTGAGCCACGCAATCATTGCCCGCCTTTGCGTACAAACGCGCGTTGCGCCGACGCGCGAGGTGCGCAAGTTCCGGCCGTCGGATGACCCATTCTCGCGTGAGGCCTTCGCCTATCGGCAGAAGCGCGTCGAGTCTGCGGGTTATGTTCGCGCCATGGCGCCGTTTATAGACGAGTGCTCCGGCCACATGTTGAAATGTCCAACGCTCGGCTGCGCGCATACAAAACTCTGTATCCTCTCCAGCCCTGAATGCCTCGTTGAATACGCCGATATCTTCGACCATCTCCCGCCGCATAACCATACTGGAAGGAATAATCGGCCCATCACGCAGAAAATATGTCGGCAGCGTATCGCATTGGTCCGCGCGATAGCGGCGCACGGCGACGTGTAGAGCATCGGACAGGTCCGGAGCGGAAAAATCGACAAAATCGCCATAGACAAGACCTGCCTTGCAGCCATTGCCCAAGACGGCTAATTGACGTTCAAGCTTGTCCTCGGCCCAGAAGTCATCGCCGTCGAGAATTGCAATAAGATCGCCAGCAGCATGTCTGATGGCAAGATTCCTCGCCGATGGAAGCCCGATCCCCGCCGTCGTCAGGACATGTGCGCGCGGTTCCCTGCGACCCAGCGATGCAATCACTTCCGACGAGCCGTCCTTCGAGCCATCATTGACAATGATGATCTCTTTGATGTGGCTCGACGCCGTCTGATTAATCACGCTTTCCACTGCCTGCACGATGAAGCGTTCTTCATTGTGACATGTCATGATAACCGAAACACTCATCTCGTGTTTCCTGGCAATGGGCTCGCGAGAAATCGAGGATGTCTCATGCCCCTGGGGTGGCTCCTCCGCATCCTGTGCAATGATAGGCAAAGCCCGTGCCGCGTCAATTCAGGCAGGAGCGAGACAAGACTCAGCGTAACGAAAGCTCGCGTGCCGGAGGCTTCTGTTCCAACGTAAAAGGCGCAGGGAACAAGGAGCACGAGGGGCAGAAGCCGTGCCTGGACCGCTCCGATCAATCCGAGAGAAAGCGCCCGGCTTAGAGTACGGCTTAAGCGAAACCATGCAGCAATCCATATGAGAACATAGAGGCTGAGCCCAATGATGCCGTTCTCGGTGAGGATACGTTGAAACTCGCCATGTATCCCAAGCTGCAACTCGTCAGGAAGTTCGCTGAAATCCGTCTCGATAATATTCTTGAATTGGTTCGTACCCACGCCCATCAGTGGATATTCGGAGATGAGTTGTCTGGACAGGGTGAAAGCAAACGCGCGCTGTACATTGCTCGGGGTGTCTCCGGGGGCATATTTCCCCTTCGCGGCCAGATATTCGTATTGCCCCGTGCTCAGCGGATCGAGAATGGTCTGCATTTGCTTCTCGACATAGGCGTTATTGATCGTGGTCGACAGCACGAAAAGTGCCACGAAGCCAGCGGCGATCGCTGGTACCATCGCAGCGAGCCGTCCGCGCATCAGAAGCGCGGCGGTCAGAAAGAAGTAGATCAAAAACGCCTTGCGTTCCCCGGATAGCAGGAGCAGGGGAAGTATCCCTGCCCATACCAACCAAAGGGTGCGCCGCTTGCCCCGGTTGACGAAGAGGAGGAGGCCTGCGAGCGCAATTGGAAGGAAGGTGAACGCGAGCCTCGGATCGACCAGATGCTTCCAACCGACCAAGTAGCCATGGGCGACATGCCAGGTGATCGTATAGGCGAGAATCAGCATCATGCCGAAAAGCAAGATGTTGACGGCCTTCTGCGTCTCGAGCCATCTAGCCTCCTGTGCGATGGCGAACGCAAAGGCGCCCACGGTGGACATCTGCAACAGCTCGCGCAGGCCGTTCTCTGGGTCCACGCTGAAGGCCGAGACCATGTGCCAGCCCAAGAAGGGCAGGAGCAGTAGAAAACCGGCTGAAAAAGCCAAATTTCGCCAACGCCCCGTCGCCAGGCCAAAAAAAAGCATCAGCAATGCGATCAGCTCGAACGGACGCAGCAATACAAGACCCGTCTCGAGCCTGATTGGCAGGAAGAGGCTTAGTATCGCGAATGTGAGGAGATAACGCATCTCAGCCCCCTCGCGGCGCGATATTCTTTTAGCACGTTCTCTTTCCCGGAAACAGAACTTGTTGGATGTATCAATGCCAGCCCGCGGAGAAACACTTCACGCTGCTCCAGCCGACGACCCCATCGTTCCGCCCGTTGTGGCAATCCCATATCGAAGAGGTTTCCGCCTGTTGGGAAAACTCACCCTCCTCGGCTGCGGGGAGGCTTACTGGTGGCAGAGCTCGTCAGCAGTCCGACGAGAGTGATGACGCATCCTGGTGTCGCGCAGTCGATGCGTTCTAGCCGACGGTCTCGCTCTCCGGGGTCCAGGCTTCTGGCTGGTCGAGCACAGAAACCGCGCGAACATGGCAGCGAATCTTATGCCCGACATCCCGCGTGCTGAGCTCATAACTTGTGCCGGTTTCGCCCACGATCGGAACGCCGTCACGATACCATAGACATTCTATTTGCGACGCAATAACGTTCGGTACGACGGTCAGCGCCTGGCCCGGTGAAGCCCGGCCCGAGAAGGCCGGCAATGCGCTGAAGCCCGTCGGGACCCTAGCCAGTTCCGTTTCCGTCTGCCGGACCCTTATATAGTCGATCACCATGTCATACGTCTGCGACGGGTCCGGTTGAGCGCGCCCCTTTTTTTTATCGTAAGCGAAATCCACGATGATGTATTTTTTTACTGCGAGCTCCGGTGTCGTCGGAACGCGCGCCACTTCATAGCCGTCGATCACGAAATAAGTATAATCATCTTCGATCTGCGCATACCACGTATGAAATTCGCCATCGTATACGTCGATCGTGCTAGGAAAACCACTTGATGGATCGACTTGATAGCCGGCGATTTTCCGGCGCACGTCACGTGGCGTGATATGTGGATCTGCATAGCCGAGTCTGGGTTTGTGCACGTGCTGGCTGATGTTGATATAGGCCCCGTTGAGACCGTCATATTCCCAAAAGTCCGTCTCAAGACGATTGCGCGTCCGCCAGAATAGATGCTCCTTCCCATACGCCCAGAAAGCAGGGAAAAATCCAGGGCGGGGCGCGAGTATCTTCGGCAGTCTGGCGCGGATCTCAAAGATCCCCTTTCCCCAACACCGCCCTTGGCCATTGTTGCTCACGGAAGAGAACGCACCTGTTCTCCAACGGCCCTTATGCAAGAGCCGGAGCGCCAGCGTGTGGCTGGTGGCGTCGTGCTCATAGGAGGAGGGCGACGCCGAGATCGGCGGGGGAGCGGCGTCAACACCAACGGTCGTCAGATGGGTCGGCGCATACCAGATGCTGCTTTGCGCGCCTGTGAAATCATCGACAACCGAGTTGGATTCGAAGTCGTCAAAAAAAACCGTTGTGTAAGCGCGGATCGGGGGCGCCGCCTCACCACGATGAGCATATCGGTCATCGCCGATGGCTGCCCAGGACGCCCACGAGGCTGAATCGAACGCATAACGTTCCGGTTCGTCGTTCGCATCCACAGCTGAAGGAGGGCTCTGGCGATAGGGATGATCGCCGGGCAGGGCGGATTGCCGGCCGACGCGCCACATGCCCCATCCCATTAGCCTGTCGATCTGGGAGTCATTTAGTTCGCTTTGTCCGATGATGACGCAGTCGATCGCGACATCTGCCCTCATCGGATTGTTCACATCGCCCATGAAGCTCTGCGATTTCATCCGGTTGGGTGCCAATGCATAAATCGTCTGGCCGGCCGTGTTGATCCCATTCACCACAGCCTGCATCACGAATCCGCGGCGGTACCCGACCATGACATTCCAGTCGCCAAAATCCGTCGAGCATAGCCCTTCCTCGCTCTTGAGCTTGCCATCATGGAGCCGCGAAACGAATGTGCCGGCCGAGGGCTTGAAACAGACCTGGGGCTGGCGATGCACCGGGCCACCCTCCGCGCCATTGACGCAAAGAACGGAAACGTTATTCGCGTCGGCGTTGACTGCCGAATTGCACCGGGCGATCACCAACCACCAGCGGTGAAGATACGGGGCGTCGTTATCGGCGGGCCAAGTCAATGCCTGTTTCGTGCCCTTCTTGAAGAGAACGCCGCCGTTATTCGGAAGCTTTGTCGGGCGCAGGGAGGGCTCGGCTTGCATCGCAGCCACCGGCTTCACGCCGCTCGATTGCCACGAGGAGACTTCGCCTTCGGCCAGATCCTCCTGAAACCAGGATTTCACAATCATTTCCGGGAACAGACCAGGATTCCAGGAGTGAGCGTTCGGCTGCGAGCCTTGCGCCGGACCGGCTGCGCGAGCGTCCCGCCCCAGGCGACCGGATGCCGTCAGCACAAGGGCGGCGCATGCGGCCCGCGCCAGGTCCCGGCGAGAAAGTTGGTTGGTCATTGTCGTGTGCCAATAATTGCTGGTTTCGGGATGTGACTTCTTAATATCGCGCTTCTCCTCACAAGCTCCGCAGCATATCATAGGTTTCGGTTTAGCCTTTCAACGACAGCCAGGGAAAGTGTGTCGCGCCTGATGCTATAACGGAGAAAGCAGATGCAGACCGCCGACAGGATCGATGCTTCGCCTCTCACTAGGCCGGGCAAGGCTCTTCCGCCCAATGCACTTCTATTGAATTGCTTTGGCCGAGGTGGGTCAAGCATTGTCTGGAACATGATCGGCAGTTCGCCGGATGTGTTGATGCCAAAGTACGAATGGCATGTGGGAGTGTTCGGACGTTTCCACAAGCTGCGCAAGGCTGCGTGCCATATTGGCGGGGCCGTCAACTGGGCATCTGTTCCCGTCTTTTGGCGGCATATGCGCGCAGCGACTGCCGAGACCGTCCTCCCTGGGGAGCGCAACGAAAAGGCCCAAGCACGCTACGTCGTTTTGAAGGTGATGGACTACTACATCGCATTCGACGACGCGATTGCGCGCGGCTTTATGGAAGCGCGGAACCTTGTGCTTACGCGGCATCCATTGCCGATGTGCGAAGGGCTGATACGCAGCGGTCTCAGCGAGGCGAGCGCGATCAAATGGTACAATGATGTGACTAGCCTGATGTTCAAAGCCTCGAGGAAGCGTGATGCGCTATCGCTTCGATTCGAGGATTTGATCCAATCACCGGATGCGTTTGTTAGAAGCCTTTACCACGCGCTCGGCATAGCGGCAGCGGAGGACGGAAAGATCAGGTTTAAGGTTAAATCATTTGGGACGGCGCGAAAGGCAAACGCAGACGCCGCAACTGGCGAAAAGCTGCGGATAAAATTGGACGAAGCATCCGATCACATCGCATCAGACGTCAACACGCGAGCGGTTGCCCGCCTCGATCGTTCAGCACGACAGCGGATTTGGGAAGGCACCCGCGCAACCGCAGAATTGTTCGATTATGGAGGTGATAATTTCTGACTTTGTGCGGTTAACGGCTGGAGGAGCGGCCGTTCCGGTGAGAGAAAACGGCAATCGCCTCCTCGTCAAGGAGGCCAACCGTCTCAAGGCCGCCGACTGTGTCTCCAATCCCCGTACTTATATGATGTGATTGCGCACCACAAATCGTCGGATGGGCAGTTGGAGAGGCGCCGAGTGTGCAGGGTATCGTTGGCTATGCAAATCTAATCCATTTCGTTTTCTTGGATGTTAAAGTCTGCAAGACTTCCACACCATGTTTTCCGAAGAGCAGCGACGCTCTCAGATAGACAGTGACAACGGACAATGTACCTATAACGAGAAGTCCGGTCGCGAGTACAAGATAGTCGGGCGATCCGGCAAGCAGCATTTTGACCGCCGAGCCGGTGGCGAACACCACAGCGGCGAATGCGACAGGCGGCACATGGACGAGCGCGAAATCCAGAGCTGATAATCCCGTTATCCGACAAGTCATCGCCGCATAAAGGAAGAAACTCGTCGCAATGGCGCCGGACACTGAAAAGGCCACTGCGTTCACGCCGTAGGGCGCCGAGAAGAACGCGAATGAAGCGACAAGGGCCATGTAAATGATCTGCATGGAGGCCATTCGGTAACTTTGGCCCGTCGCAAGCGTCACGGCTGCGCACACTCTGTAACCCACGCGGAAATAAATTACTGCAGAGAATATGATAACGGGAGCGACGGCATCCGTCCATTTCTGGCCGAGGATTGTCAGAACAATCTCTTTTGCGAAACAGCATAGAAATGCGCTAGTCGGTAGAGCAAGCGCCGCCGTCAAAGCATACCCCTTGAGCTGAGCGCTGCATAGCCTGGCCTTGTCGTGATGAATCTTCGACAGGAGCGGGAAAATCACGCTCTTGTTCAGATTGCCGAACAGATTTGCTGGCATAGCAATCAGATAATACGCTCGCGAGTAAATGCCCAGTTCTGCAGTGCCGATCAACCGCGCGACAATGACATTATCGATATATTTGGCGGTGACGGATGATATACCGGCCAGCGAATAGCCCAAGCTCTGTCTGCGGATATCACGATAGGACTGCATGTCGAAACTGGGCCTCACGAGATAGTCCCTGGCGATGAAGAAATAGATGCTGGCCAGGATCAAAGCCTCGGCCATATACGCGACCACCAAGGCCCAATAGCTGAGTCCAAAATAGGCGAGCGGAATGGCAAGCCCGACATGGGAAGCAATCCAAGCGACCAGACTTGCTGTGGAGGATATTCTGAATTTCAGGTGCCGCGACAAAATAGCCTCGGCTGTCAGATTGAACGCGTTCGCGACCATCATCACCGCAAGGAGGCGCGAAATGAGGACCAATTCCGGCACATGAAGGAAATCGGCAATCTGCGGTGCAAACACCCATTGAAGCAAGCCGAGAATGGCAGCGATTATCATGGACAAGAAAACTACGGTTCCGATATGGCGCTCGTCGACGTCCCGTCGCTGGACCAGGGCTTGCGACATGCCGAGATTGGCAATGTTATTGCCGACGGCTGCGATGATCAGCGCAACGCCGGCAACGCCGTACTCCTGTGGGGAAAGCAGGCGCGCGAGAACGGCAGTGACCAGGACATTCAAAAAGGTTCGGGCCAGCAATGTGGCACCCGACCACGAGAGGCCGTTGGCTGCCCTCCGTGTCAGGTTTTTATGTCCAGTTACCTCGTCCAAGTTGACCTGCTCCGGACTGTCCAATTGGACTGCCACGCTTCAGTGCATGCAAGCGTGCTCCAACCTCATGAGCTATTTTCTCGCCCAACGCCTCGCGGGGTGGACCCCTCAGGCGCTCACCGTTTTCTCCATCGCTTCATAACTTAAGTCATTATGGCAGCGGCCGCATCCAGGGCACTTTTCCCTGGCCACGAAGCTCAGCTTTTCGCGAAAGTCGACCGTCATGGCTAATTACTTGGCCTCTTTGCTGCGTTGTAGTCGATCAGGAATCTCGTTCAGCGCCGCTCTCCGGCATCAATAGTCGTCATTGCTTGGGCCGGCTTCGGGGTTGCTCCTTAATAACCTATCGCCTCACGACCTGGGTGGCAGTGTCCCACAAGAGTGGCATACAACCTCATTTGCCGTGTTGCGACGCTTTCCATGCTGAATCGCGCAGTGACTGTTTGTACTGCGCGCCGCGCCATCTCATCGCGCTCGGCTTCCGATAGGCCGAGCGAGCGACGAAGGAATCCGCAATACTCCACCTGCGAGCGAGCCAAGAAGCCGCTGCGCTCATGCTCCACAACGTCGGACGCACCGCTGACATCGGTGATGATAGGGACCACGCCGCAACTCATGGCCTCGAGCAGTGCGTTTGACATGCCTTCCGACGCCGAGGTGGAAAGATAGAAATCAGCCTCCCACAGAAAGGGAAACACATCTTCGACCGCCCCGGCGAATGTGACCTTGCCGGAAAGGCCCAACCGGGCCGCCTGTTCCTCGAGAGGGACGCGGCACTGGCCATCGCCCAGGATGGTGAGTTGCGCCTTTGCGTCGGCGGGAAGTGCCGCGAACGCATCGATCATGTGCTCGACGCATTTTTCCGGTTCGAGACGGCCAAGGCAGATAAAGCGTCGGCTGCCATCGGCGCTCGGGTCGCGGTGCGGCTTGCGGGGCAGATCGATCCCATTCGGAACCATATGAATGCGATCTGCGTCGATGCCGTGTCTCTTCAGATCATTAGCGATTTGGCGGCTATTGGCCATGAAGGCCGTGACGTGACGTTTAATCAAGGCGGACGCCCAGCGACCGATGATCTTCTTTTCGCGCACAGCGTCGAGATCGAAACACCGTCCGCCCCGGGCCAATTTTGCGAGAACCGGTTTGCGCAGGAGGGCTCCTGCCAATGCCGCCGGAACAGCGTGAAGTCGGGCATGGATGATATGTACGACATCGAATTCGTCGCGACGGCGCAGCATCCAGATCAAAACCTGGACACACCACGACAGGAACGACAGCATATGGCGCCCGCCCAAATACGGAGCCGCGCGCAAACGAAGGCGATGGATAGGGACCCCGTCGATGGCGGACCGTTTCGGGGTCGAGTGCGACAGTCTGGGTGCCAAAATGGTTGCGGAAACGCCGCTCTCAACCAGCGCCCGAGCAAATCGCCGCGCCTGTTGTTCGCCGCCGCCATATGACTCAGGAAAATAGGTTGGGAGCACGAGCAGAACACGTATGCTGGGAAGAGCTTCGGCTCGCGGGGTCTTCGTCGGATAAGCGGAGGCACCTTCTGCTTCAATCATATCAATCCGCCGGATAGCGTTCCTGGAGCCAAGGCGGCCACCAAGATTACAACCCCGTCCCAAGTGCAAAAAGAAGATGCCTCTTTGGCATCTCACAGCCTTTCAGCGCATCGATCCCGTTGTCGTCCAGATCGACGCACTCCACCTCATCTCCGAAATCGGCAAAGTTTGCACCGCTAACCAATCCGGCAAGCTGCCCGATCACCGTCAAACCATAGGCTGCACCGTTCACCGCGGAAGCGCCACATTTCGGACAGGAGGTGTTGTTGACACTCCCTTGCTTGCCCGATGCTGGTCAAGAGCCTCCCGGTAAATGGCATCGGTCCGCTTGC
The DNA here is from genome assembly GCF_003997375.1 of Mesorhizobium sp. M5C.F.Ca.IN.020.29.1.1. Classification (NCBI taxonomy): domain Bacteria; kingdom Pseudomonadati; phylum Pseudomonadota; class Alphaproteobacteria; order Hyphomicrobiales; family Phyllobacteriaceae; genus Mesorhizobium; species Mesorhizobium sp. M5C.F.Ca.IN.020.29.1.1. Next base: position 14,677 of record NZ_RZSW01000071.1, read on the forward strand.
CCACCAGCTTGACGTCCCAGTTCGAAAGATCCGTCGCCGCGGCGGCACCTTGGGCGAGGCAGGCCAGTCTTGCACGATCCTCCAGGAGGGCGGCAATGGCGTCGGCCATGGCTGCCAAATCATCCGGGGGTGTAATCACACCGTTGATACCAGGGCGGAGCACTTCGCGAAGACCTGGCAGATCGCAAGCGACGCAAGGCTTGCCACCGGCGAGATATTGCATGACCACGCGGGGCAATCCCTCCCGCATGGAACAGAGCAGGCAGATATCCGCGAGCGCGATCAGCCGCTCGGGGTCGTCCCGATAACCGGTAAAGACCACTTGCCGCTCGAGCCCAAGCTGCTTGGCCCGCGATTCCACGGTCGAGCGAAGCGGCCCGTCGCCCGCGAGCACAAGCATCGCGTCGTGGAACCGGGCGGCGACTTTGTTGAAAGCGTCCAGAAATTCCGTGTGTCGCTTGCGTGGCTCGAAAGCCGCGATCATCAAGAGCACGGACGGGCGCGGCGCGTCCGGGGTCAAGCGCAACAAATTGCGCCAACCGTCGGGCGGACCGGCGTTGCGAAAACGATCGAGATCGAATCCGGATTGGACGACATAATGTCTGTCTGGATGTCCCACTCCTGCGCTCAAGCATAAGTCGCGGATGCCCTCGCTCACACTGATGAACGCGCTGGTGATTGGCGCTGCCAGCCTTTCCAAGGCGAGATAAGCAAACCGCTCGGCGACGCCGACATTGACAAAAGGCACGATATGCACGCCATGAACGATCGCTGGAACGCCCGCCGCCCATGCGGCGAGACGCCCGAGAATGCCTGCCTTGCTGGTATGCGTATGCACGATGTCGGCATTCAAGGCGCGGAATCTCCGGGTGAGCGCCAACAATGCCCTCAGGTCGGAGACAGGCGAAATGGAGCGAGTCAGGCCCGGGACGCCAATGAGTTCCACCCGCGGGTCCACTTTAGCTATGATTTCCGGCTGGACCGTCTCGCCATGCAGCAGGACAACATCATGCCCCCTTTGCGCGGCCCAATTGCAGGAATGGACAGTATTCTCATCAGCACCGCCATTGATGAGACGGGTGATGACATGAGCGATACGCAGTCGACGCCCCAACTCAATCTTGCCTTCCGCACCCTGTACTTTCATGTCGCCGCACCGATCGCGCTGAATTTATCCGTTGGGTGCGTTCCCACGCCCAGCCGCGCTTTTGGTCGATGTGTCCCGATATCGGCGCTACTGCATTGGAGTGACATGCCACGCCCCGGTGGGTGCATGCCGTATGGAGATGAACCCCGAGTCCTAAGTGTGCCCTTCCTTCTTGGGCCAGCACTTGCAGTCCGTAAGGAGGGTTATTCCAACGGCTTCCAGTCGATCAAATCTAACTTGTTGGATTTAAACGTCTCAGAGAACTGCCGCTGTTACCCCGGGCACAGCGGAGTGTTTTTTTGTGGTATACCTTGTACCAATACTTCTGCCCTATCGCGTGTGCGCGAAATTCGGATCGGAACCAGACTCGTTCAAAAAAGTAGTCGCTCCCCGTTCGCGCATAAGCCCGAGCGCCGAGCACTTCACAGGAGCGCAGCATGACGCCGGTTCTCCGGGTCGGGATATTTGGCTTTTACAGCTATCAGAATCTCGGCGACAATGTGATGGCCTATCTTTTCTCCAAGTGTGTAAAAGATGATGGGCATGATCCAATAGTGTATGCGAAGCGGCGCTCCGACAAAATGGATTGGGGCTTTAAGATATGCTCTGATATCAAAGAATTTGTCGAGTCGGTCGATGTAGTTATATTTGGTGGAGGCGGCTTACTCATCCCTAGGCAGCAACCTTCCGAAGTTGTGGAGGATTTCAACGATGATCTTGAACTTATTCTAGAATGCACTAAAGAAAAATCTATCAAGCTATTTGCCTTTTCCATAGGAGGCGCAGGAAAAGACATCGATGAAATTGTACCCGTTGCACGCCAAGAGCTTATAAGGCGCCTAAACTATGTAACACTGAGAAATCGCGAGGATCTAAAACTCCTTGCACAAGCGAACACCGAAGGCGAGTTCTTGGATGACGTCGTATGGACGACCTCCCGCAAAATTTCTGGAAGTAGATATGACAAAGGGCGCTCGCGTCTGCGTGTGGGGCTCAATATCTACCTTGGTTCGTCCCGTCGGTCTCGGTTGGCGAAACGCATACTGCAGATTGTAACACGAATTCGCAAAGATATTGATTTCATTTTCTATGAAATCAATCCAAAAAAAGATGGGCATTTTGGAGCATTTTGCGCCAACCTGACACAAGATAATTTCAGCAGCAAAATTTTAACCGACGTGGAAGATGCATGTGGCGAGGCGTCTTCGCTTGATCTGCTGATTACCACTCGACTGCACTTTGGCGTAATTGCGATGAGCTACGGCGTGCCATGTATTGCAT